>CAZMTY010000036.1:0-15833 GCA_964569595.1 uncultured Muribaculaceae bacterium | reverse complement strand
GATTAGGAACAACAAACTGGTAATAGAATGCCATAAACGGATCGGCTATCTTATAGAGGCTCTTTTTCGCATTCTTTTCATCCATTCCGAACGGAACATCTTTTTCCAGGAATCCGAGGTCGATTAGCTTCTTCAACGGACGCGACAAATTGGTTGCAGGCTCATTACAGCGTGCAGCAATCTCTGAAAGCCGGTTCGCGCCGGCACCGATATAAGACATTATTGTTGAAGTCTTGACAATATCCTTAATATCATCCTGAAACAGTTTGACGGGCTCCTCATAGAGAGTTCCGTTTACAGAAAGGATATTGTGCCACAGGGCATCATCAAGCGAACTTCTGTTTTCCCTCAGTTCCCAATAACGCGGCACCCCGCCCCATACGGCATACTCTTCAATGGCATTCACCGCATCAAGGTTCAAAGCCTCCTGAATATACGGCAGCCGTATCGGCATAAGTCGCATTATCTCATCAGCACGACCATAGAGTGGAGCGGTAGAATCAAGGAACAGTCCATACATCATATTTTGAGATGAACCGCAAAGCACAAGATTATACTTCAACTGCTTCTCGTCAACAAGTTTCTGTAATACGGACGGCAATTCCGGAGATTGTTCCACGAGATATGGAAATTCATCCAGGCATAGAGTAAAACGTTTGTCTGTCCGATAATTGACGGCGCGCAACAGAGACTCCCAGTCCGGGTATGACGACTTGTCGAAATCCGGGAATACCTGTGTGATGACTTTAGCAAACAATACTCTTTGATGTCGGCTCTCGGAACGGTCGGCAAGGAAATAAATATCCGTGTCCGTCAACACTCTTTTGACAAGAGTTGACTTGCCCAGGCGTCTGCGGCCGTAAATCACGACGAATGAGGACTTTTCTCTGGCAAGAGCATCCTTTAGCCGTGCAGTTTCATCCAATCGGTCAACGAATTTCATGTGCTTTATGTATTATGCAGTGCAAACATAATGTTTTTGTAGCATAATACAAAATTACGGGCTGTGTTGTTGTTTATTACTGTCCGATAAAAATTTTTCAAGGCCATAAAATCAGGGCTGACTTCATTTGCGAGGCCAGCCCATTTTCGTTAGATTTCGGTCACCTGGACATTTCCAACTCAGAACAGTCACGCCCATGACTGAAGGCGTGACTGCAGACTGTTTCCTCACCGGCTGTGTGTCGGACCTGAGTGCTCAGGGGAATGTGTTCAAGGTTTTGGTCCGCGGTCCCGGCCCGCAGTAGCTCCGCAGCCGGGATTTCATGAACAGGCCTGCATTGAGGCTTAGCGGTTCTCGAAAGGATTCCAGAGGGAACCGTAGTGTTCCGCGCTCATGACCTTCTCGAAACTGTATTCCGCGGCCTCTTTCTCGCTGAGTTGGTGCGACCACTCTACCCGCCCTTCGGTGGCGGCGCCGGGCCCGGTGCAGCCGTATTCGGCGTAATATGCGGTCTTCTCCCTGTGCGGCTGGCTCCAGTTGTGCCATCCCTCGGGAACTATGTGGCTGCCCATCTCGCACTCAATCCACACGACTTTCGCATAGTCTCTCCACGGCCTGCCGAGATATACCTTGTCAATTCCCGGGGCGGCGGTCAGGCGGCAGTGCCGGAATACATAGCCGTATTTTTCGCCCTCGAAAGTGGATGCCGCCGTGATATAGCTGTTGCGCTTGGAACGTATCTCGCAATTCTCGAAATAGCATACTCCCGGCCCGAAGATGAAGTCGGTCGTGCCCTCTATCAGGCAGTCGAGATAGTAGCTGCGGCAGCATTTGCCGTCCTGATTGTAGCGCCCGTAGGTGTAAATCGTATCCTGATTGGCGATGATATGGCAGCGGTGGAAGAAAATGCAGTCTCCGTTGGTCAGCAGGGCCACCGCCTGTCCTATGGCATCGCCCTGACCGGCATCGTTGCGTATGCTCAGGTCCTCGAAAGTGACATGGCTGGCGTTCACGAATACGCTGGCGCTCGCGGTTGTGCCTATCTCTTCCGTGGTGTCGGGCCAGAGTTTCCGGGCGTAATTGTCGTAGGTTATCACCGTGTTCTCTGCTCCGGAACCGGTTATTTTCAGGCGGCTCTTGCTCGCGGGGATGATGATGCGTTCGCGGTAGACCCCCGGCTTTATGAGTATGGTGGTGACACGCTGGCGGTAGTCCGGAACGGCGTTGATAGCCTCCTGAACCGTCATGAAATCGCCGCGCCCGTCCTTGTCCACCACGAAGTCATAATATTGCAGATGCCCGGCTATCCCGGGAAGTTTCACCTTTATGGAATCACATACTGTCAGGCAGTTGCGCCTTGCTCCGCGGGCATTGGAGTGGGTGTTGTCCTGCGCGCCTTCGGGGAAGGCGGCATTGGTCCAGGGTTCAACCCACATGAAATATTCCCTCGACGCGAGGTCTCCGGCTTCCTTGAGCCAAGCAATTGTGGCTGCGTGCATGTCGATGAGCACGGTGCCTGTCTCCTCTGCAACTGCCTTCATTGCGGCGGGATAGTCACCGAGCGTGCCCTCATCGAGGACCCCGTCGTGGAAATGCCTGCGTGCCACGGGGGTCAGCAGTACGGGCGTGGCCCCGAGTTCGCGTGCGGTATTGATGAACATTCTCAGGTTGTCCTGATAACTGCCCCAGGCATCGGCGTAGACGGCAGGCTTGTCTGCCTTCTGGTCGTTGTGGCCGAACTCTATGAAGATATAGTCGCCGGGATTGACGTTTTCCTTGACCTTGTCCCAAAGACCTTCGTCAATGAAACTCTTTGTGCTGCGCCCGTTTTTGGCATAGTTGATTACGTGCACCTCATCGTCCACGAAATTCTCGAACACCATTCCCCAGCCCCGCTCGGAACTGCCCTTGCTGATGTCCTTGTCCGCCATGGTCGAGTCTCCCATAAGGTGAATGGTAAAGCCCGACCCGGACTGGCCCGAGACCTGTACCGTTGCGAAACCGGCTGTCAAAGCGGCGAAGGCTGTCAAAAATAACTTTCTCATTTTCTGTTCTCGAGTATGTATTGTATAAGTGTAACCATTTTATTGAGATAGTCCCGGGTCGAGATGCACAGGATTTCTTCGGTACTGCGGTAGGGCGAAGTGTCGTACTCGTCTCCCACGAAGTCGGTGACATAGCTCCTGTCCTTGCTCGGAGTGTTGTCGTCGCAGGGAATATAGGGGTTGGAGGTGTTCGTGAGCGGGCTGAGCCAGCGTCCCTGACTGTCAAGGCCGTTTACTATCTCTTCGACAGTAGCCCTGTCGCCCCTGCCGTCGAGGGCCATGTAGTATTCATTCAGAGGTACGAGTGAGGTCTCGAGCAGGGGTGAGCCTTCGGTGAGCTGTTCCACCGGAATCTCCAGGAGTTCTTCATACTGCCTGCGCAGCCTTTGGGTATTGACCCATGCGGCCGAACTGTAATGGCCTATGGTGCACGTTATGTCCTGGTCGCAGTAGTACCTGCCGTTGTAGACATTGCTGCCCTCCCTGTGGACATACAGGGGGATGCCGCTGTCCGGGTCGATGAATCTCGGCACGAGGAAGGCCTCGGGGTCGGGACTGGGACGGCCCCATTTGCTGACTTCCTCCTCGGGGAGTCTGAGGGATTCGACAAATTCAATAGCGTCCGGTATGCCGGCCAGGAAGCGGCTGTCTCCGGTATAACGGTAATATTGCATCAGTTGCCTGACCATGGCCAGGGTGGTTGCGGGATTGAGGGCCCTCGGTTCGTAGGTACGGGCGTGGGCCGGCTTCAAATCTTCTACGGTATATTGGTCGCCCCAGCCCCTGTAAGGCTCACCCTGCTGCAGGAGCATGATGCAGTACATTCCGCGAAGTATAGGGCCCTTCAGCTCCTGAATCCCGAGGGCCTGGCGGCACTGTATCAGGAAGTCTATGGCTTCCGGCATCACGTCGTCGTTCAGGGTTATGAAAGAACTGTAGTCTTCCAGGCCTCCTACGGGGTGGTCATGCATCAGCGGGTATCTCTGCGGCCATCCTCCCGACGGGTACTGGCTCTCCAATACGAAGTTGATGGCTTTTTCGAGGGCGGGAAGGTAGCGCGGGTCGTATTTTTCCACGTAGAGACGCAGGAGAAAAGTCGCACACTGGGTGGTGCTGGCGTCGTCGAAGGTGGCGTTGCCGTAGTAATGCTGGAATTCTTCGAGTCTCCATGCGCTGCGGCCGACTGTGGCGTACCATTCTTTCAGGGATTCTTCGCCAGCGAAGTCAAAGACGTAGTTCCAGCCTCCGCATTCGAGCTGCCCCCATATCAGGGCATTACCCACGCGCTCTGCTGCCTGGTAATAATATTCGTCTCCGGTCGCATGATAGGCGTCGAGCATCAGATGCCCCACCTGGGGAGTGCCGGGAGACTGGGTCCATGCCATTGTGGGTCTGGCCTCTATCTCGCCCCAGCAGCGCGAGAAATCCGGCAGGTAAGCCCAGAGGAAGCCCCCGTTGTAACTTACTTCGTCCATCATGTATTCCGTGGCCCTCTTCATGGTGTTCAGGACCTTTTCTTCCGTAATCCTCGGCGCTGCGAACAGCATCGGGGGGAGAAGGATTGCGGTAAAGCAAAGCAAGGTTTTCGTCTTGGTGTTCATTATCGTGTGATTAGTTATTCTTACGAATATAGGCATTATAAGGCTACTTTGAAAATCGTCCGCGCGGTCTTTTCGCGTTCTGCGACAAGCCCGGGCAGACTTGTATTGCACCCGGCTTTTGTGTATATTCATGCCGGAACAGAAAGGACATTTCAGGACAAACAATTATAAATTACCTGTTTATGAAAGTACAGAGCGATAATTTTATCTTCTCTCACGGCGCCGCATGGGAGGATGCCGGCGGCGGGGCCCAAAGACAGATTCTGGGCTATAATGACGATATAATGATGGTAAGGGTGAAGTTCCGCAAGGGCGACACCGGGGCCATGCATTCCCACCCCCACAGTCAGGTAACCTACGTGGCTGCGGGCAGTTTCGAGTTTACGGTAGGGGAGCGTACGGAAATCGTTTCTGCCGGCGATGCCCTCTACAAACAGCCCGGCATCGAACACGGCTGCGTCTGTCTTGAGGACGGCGAGCTTATTGACTGTTTTTCTCCGATGAGGGAGACTTTTCTGAAGTAGGAGTCTTGGGCCTGGTCTGCTGCTTCCGGTATTCGGAGGGTGTCATTCCGTATCTCTGCTTGAATGACTTGCTGAAATAGTGGGAGTCGTTGAAGCCGGTCGCGTAGGCTATCTGCGAAATGGGCTGGGTGCTCGAACTCAGCATTTCCTCGGCCTTGGCGAAACGCAGCATACGCAGATATTCGTTGGGAGTCATGCCTATGGCGGCTCGGCATTTTTCGAAGAGCGATGAGCGGCTCATGTTCATCGCTCCTGCCATTTGTGCCACGCAGAGTTCGCCGTCGTCCAGCCTGCCGCTGATAAATTCCGTGAGATTCTCCTTGAAATCACGGAGTTCCTCGTCTTCCGCGGCCGGACTTCCCCCGGGGGACTGCGACACCCTTTTCCTGCGGACAAGGAAGCAGACTATGCCCATGACAATCAGGACTGTGGCGGTGATTAACACCGTCATGTCCGGAGTCACCAGGATTTCGAGAGAAATATCGTTGTGTACAATTACCCCGTCGGCATTGGTGGAACTCAGGTAGAGCGTATAGCGGCCGGGAGAAAGGTTGTTGAGATTGAGGTAGGACCTCGTGCCGAGGGGAATGTCGTGTCTGTCGCGCCCCTCGAGCCGGTAGGAATAACGCACCCTTTCCGGGGCGGTGAGGTCGATTGCCGTGAAGTTTATGTTTATTTCGTCGTCTCTGCGCACCCTTATCTGGGAGGTGTTCTCCGTCGGAATCCTTTTCCCCGAGCAGGTCAGCGAGGTAATCACCATCTTGGGCACGTATGACCTGTTGTAGATGCTGTCCGGGATGAAATGCAGCAGGCCGCTGTCGGTGTTGAAGTAGATGCTTCCGTCGTCTGCAAGCAGGGGAGTGCCCTCGTTGAACTGGACCTCCTGCCCTATCATCTCGTAGGAATATCCCGTTATGATGCCCGCGCGGACATCGAACTTGTTCAGGCCGCCGTTGGAGGCTATCCATATATCGCCGTTCCCGTCTTCCACTGAATTCAGCACGAAGTTGGACATCAATCCGTCCTGGGTGGAGTAGAAACTTACCCGGTGGTCGCTCCTGGAGGAGTCGAAACAGACGAAGCCGTTGCCCGAGGTGGAAGACCACAGGCGGCCGTCCGCGGAGAACATTATATGTTGTATGTCATATTCCCGGACCGCGGAAATCCAGGAGAAGACCATCTCTTCGGGAGAGCCGTGGGGGTTGGAACAGACGAAAATTCCGAGGGAGCCGCAGCCGTACAGCCGTCCGTCGGGGCTCATGGCCAGTTTCCTCACGGTATTGACCTTGTCCGTGGGGAAGGCTATGAGGTTTCGCTTGCTGATGAAGCGCCTTTCGTCGTCGCTGAGGTCGAGATAGGAGACGCTTTGGTTAAACGAGGCAATCCAGAGCCTGTCTGCCCCGGTTTTGAGGAGGTCGTGTATGTTGTCGGATGCCGGGCCGTAGAAAAGTTCGTCTTTGGTGTATTGTACGGGGGAATATATGGTCCTGTCCCAGTCCGAGGATGCGTTTTCTATGAGACCTCCGTTTTCCGTCCCGAGCCAGATTTTCCCGTCATCGGTCTCTTCAATGTCATGGACGGTCTCGGAGACTTCCCAGCGGCCGAGTTCGTCGAGATTTCTGTCGAGCAGATGCACGATGCCGTCCCGGGTGGCCGCATAGATTATTCCCTTGCTGTCCTGGAAGACCGCCCGCACGTTGTTTTCTTCAGGAAGGGCGTTCCGTGAGCCGTTCAGTTTTTTCAGCTTGAAGTCCCCGGAGTTGCGTATCGCCCTCTCGAGCCCGCCCCATGAGCCGGAAATCCACAGGTGGCTCTGGTTGTCTATGAAAAAGGCATTGATGAAAGTTCCTGCGCTCCAGTAGTCCTGGAGATTCCGGTTGTAGAAGGGCAGCACCCGCAGTCTTTCCTTGTCGTACCAGTTGAGGCTGCCGCGGTCGGAATATATCCAGAGGTTTCCGTAACGGTCACCGAAGGCTTGCCACTTTCCGTCGCGATAGGAATTGCATCTCACCCGGCGGGCGTTCCGGGACTTGAAGTCGTAGCGGTAGATTGCTCCGCCGGAAGTGCCGGCGAGGTATTCGTCGGCACTTCCGGGTATATTGGCTATCATTACTATCGTGTCCTTGGTGGCAATGGAGTACTGCTCCAATCCGCCTTGGGCGTCAATGCTGAAGATTCTGCCGTAGGTGCTGCCGAAATACAGGGAATCCCCCTTCTCTCCACAGCAGAAAAAGGGATTGCTGTTCACCTTTATCATATTGAGATACAGGCCTTCGGAACTCATAATCCAGACATTTTCCCCGCTGTCCATGAATATTCCGTTCACGGTCTCGCGCTCTGCGATGCGGAAGCTTTCCACGAGCCGGCATTCCTGGTCCAGTCTGTCGAAGTTGGAGGAGTAGATGCGTCCGTCGCCTGCCGTGAACATGAAGCGGCCGGGGCCGAGTTTGTATATGGCGGTAATCTGGGCCTCGGTCAGAATGACTGTCCTGCCTGTCCAGGGGTTTATGCGGTACAGGACGTTCCGCGATGAGAGCAGGATTATCTGGCCGTGGTCGTCGGTGTGCATGTCGACTATCCTGCTGGCGGGCGTATCGTGAATGTCGGCCTCGGCGGAAGTGATGCGATATTCGGTGAACGTGGTCCCGTCGAAACTGTAGAGGCCCTGCCATGTGGCAAGCCAGAGGTAGCCGTTGTCGTCCTGGATTATCTTTTCGACCGTGGTCGTGGGCACTCCCATGCTTTCCGAGAAGCGGGTGAAGGTATATGAAGGCAGGCTCGCAGCCGGAAGGGCAGAGAGGAGCAGAAAAACGAGCGGTAAGATGATTTTTAACATTTGCGCGGCGCGCTGCCGTACAAAAATACAAATAAATTTAATTATCGGACGATTTTCCACCAAATGTATACTATGGTAAACTTTGTTGGCCCGGACTCGTCTTATCTTTGACCAACTAACAAGGCAGGATTCTAACCAATAATATATCTGAGAACTCCGGCAATTTGCGCATAAGTTCATTGTGGTAGTCTTTTTTTATTTATATTGTTGCCGGAACACATAACCTAAACTTACTTGACTCCTAGGTATTAGCGGTTAATAATTTGTTTAGGCAGGAAGGTAACTAGGGCCTTCCTGCTTTCTCTTTGTTTTTCAGTCAAGTCGGGAATTATATCGGCAGGCAGGCGGGTTTAGTCAGTGTATCCGGGTCCGCTCTCGCTTCCTACGGTCGCGGTCCCTTGGTGACCTTTTGACAGCCTGAAGTGAAAAGGCTCAGGCCGGAAGTTCCCGTAAGAAAGGGGCCCGGCCTGAACTTTCATCTTGACGTGGCTTTGTTTTTCATCTTGATGCGGCTTCGAGGGGGAAAAGATAGAACTTTCTGCCAGGTTTTGAGTCTATCATCCACTGGTCGAAGATTATGTGGTCATCAATGGCCTTGAGCGTAAGAGAATGGGTTCCTGTACTAATTTCCACCGGTATTTCCACCACTGCCTGCTGGCGGCTCACGTTGATTTTCCACCTCTCGCTGCGGTAGGGTTCTTTCAGTGAGAAGACCTGTTCTTCTCCTCCGTCGAGGCTCACGCTGAACCTTATCTCTCCACGGTCCAGGGCCTGTGTCGGAATCAGGGCCACCCTCAGGACTGCCTTCCCCTCCACGGGACTTTCGAAGCTGTATTCCAGACTTTCGCCCCGGCTTACGGGAACCGCATATCCGCTGTGGCCGAGATTCTGCACCGGTACCACCGCTTCCGAACTCGAACTGAAATCGCAGGCATTTGCTGCTATCCATTCTCCGTTCTCCGTGACTGGTCCGGCTTTCCAGCCGGCCGCCGTCCCGGCCCAGAGTTCAATTTCCTCCCCGTTCAGGCTGACGGGCAGGTCGGGGCTCCAGAATACATAGAGGCTGCGGGGGAAATCCGACATGTTCCCCTTCCATTTGCCTCCCGACATATCCTCATTGTATATCCTCGTGAGTTCGCGTATGGACTGGTAGGCCTTCTGGCTCAGGGCGGCCGCTGCCATCATCAGGCTGTCGGTCTTCCAGACTCCGGGGGCGTAGGTGGTCTTCGCCCGTGAACGGGAAAGCTGGGCATACAACATCTTCTCCGCCATGTAGCCGGCCGCATACACGGGGTACATTACCGAGGCGTAATAGCTGTCCATCCGCTTCTCCGGCACCTTGTCCGCAGCTTCCGCCACCTTCCCGCGCAGACTGCGCCAACTGTCGATATAGCGTTGGGCTTCATTGCCGAATTCGCTGAAACTGAACTCGGTATCCACTGGTTTCGAGAGGCCGAGAGGGTATCTTGACCTGTCCCTCAGTTCCACCTGCGACCATCCCATGAATTCGGGTTTGCGTATCGAGGCGAGCCTGTAGTATTCCGCTACCGTGTTGCCGAGTATGGCCGCCGCCTCCTCGCCGTATTCCCTTGTCAGCCAGGCGTTGAGGTGTTCGTCTATGCTGTCCGGCCATATCGAGTTCACGTTCCAGGCAAGGTCGAGGAAGAACTCCATGTTGTAAGAAGCGATTTTCGGGTCGTGGACATTGGCTATCCAGAGTTTGCGCACGTTATGATTGTAGGCCTGCATCATCTCGTGATATATCAGTCCGGGCTGCACTGTGGAGAGCCACAGGTGGTCGTGGGGCTGTCCGCAGTAACTGAGATGGTAATATACCCCGGCGCCGCCGCTGCGTTTCTGCTGCTGTTCGTCGCTCAGACGGGTCATGTAGCCGTAATTGTCATCGCACCAGACTATGGTCACGTCGTCCGGCACGTCGAGTCCGTTCTCCATAATCTGCAGTACCTCCTTGTAGGGCATGAACATCTGGGGAATCGAGCTTATGTCGCGGTCTATGTACTGTCGGAGCAGTTCCCTCTGGTCGTAGATGACCCTCTGCAGGGCTTCGGTCTTTTCCTCCAGGGTGTGGACCCCTTCCATGGAACCGTCGTGTATGCCCCTCATGCCTATTGTGTAAAGTCCCGGGCGGCCTTTCATCTCCACGAGTCTCTCTGTCCAGTAGTCGAGCACTGCCTCCTTGTTGGTGATATAGTTGTAAGGGCCGCGCTCCTCTACGTCCCACTCTCCGGTGTTGCTGCGGAGCAGGGGCTCGCAGTGCGAAGTGCCTATGAGTATGGCGCAGGAATCGGCCGCCGCGGCTGCCCCCTCCACCTTGAAGAAGGGAGTGGTCCCGGGATGCATGGCCGGCCAGAGTGTATTTGCCCTGAGCCTGAGCAGAAGCCGGAATATCTGTCTGTAGGTGTCCGCGCTTATGGTTTCGGGATTCTCCCGGGGGGAGTAGGTCTGGGTGCTCCAGGGCCGGAAAGCCCAGTCCTCGTCGTTGATGAAGATACCCCTGTATTCGATTGAAGGATGCTGGAAACTGCTGTAGTTCTCCGGTATCTCGAGCCTGTCCTTTCTCTCGATATGCGAATCGCCCCACCAGACCCAGGGCGAGACACCTGCCAGCCTCGAAATCTCGAGTACTCCGTAGGCCGTTCCGCGCGCATCCGAGCCCACGACAAGCAATTTCCCGTCGTGTACGCCTATGTAGAAGGCTTCACGGACAAAAGCCAGGGAGTCGGCAATCTCCGCGGGTACTCCAAGCCTTGTGAGCGGAGCCTTTTCACGGTCGTACTGTATTATCCTTATGTCGGCCTCTCCCTTGCGCTGCAATACGGGGCGGACTCCGGTAAGTTCTTCCAGGTCAGTGCTCATCATATCTACAGCAATGCCGACTACGGGGTCGGCATTGCGTGTGGAAACGACACTGGGCGGGCTTTCTCCGGCGAACCAGAGAAAGGCGAGCAGTATCAGCGATTTCATACCACCTTCACTTTGAAAATGGCTTTGTGGACTGTTCCTTCACCAATCAGGGGTGCATGGGCGGTATCCGTGTCGAAAGTAAGCATGTCGCCGGGCTGCACGGTCACTGTCTCCCAGTCCTTGTCCTTGAAGAAAAGTATGTCCTTTTCGGCATCGAACTCTCCGTCGGGTTCGCGGCATTCGCTGCGGGGCTTCACTCCGAAGGATTCAGCCTTGGAGAGGGGGACCTGTATATCGATATACTTGTCGTGTACCTCGAGTCTGGCCTCTTCCGGGCTTTTCATCGCGGAGTCCACGATGTTTACGAAGAGGTTTTCGCCGTCTATGACATGCTTGCCGCATTCGAGCGAGGCAAGGTCGGTGGACTTCATGTATTCGAGGGCCCTAGTGTAGTTGGGATTGTTTTCGAGGTTCATGTTGTCAGAAATTGAAGTAGTTCTTGGCGTTGTTGTATGAAATGTCCTCCACCATGCGTCCGAGGGTGTCGAGTTCCGATGCCGGAAGCTTGCCCTTTTCCACATCCGTGCCTATCACGTCGCAGAGAATGCGACGGAAGTATTCGTGACGGGGATAGCTGATGAAGCTGCGGGAGTCGGTGAGCATGCCCACGAAGCGGCTGAAGAGTCCGAGCACGGACAGGGCGTCCATCTGCCTGCGCATTCCCACCTCCTGATCGAGGAACCACCAGCCCGAGCCGAACTGCATCTGGCCGGGAACGCTGCCTTCGTTGAAGTTGTAAGCCATGGTCATCATCACCTCGTTGTCCTTGGGATTGAGGCAATAGAGTATGGTCTTGGTGAGTTTTCCGGCGCTGGAGAGCCTGTCGAGGAACTTGTTGCCGGCTGCGGCAATCTCCTGGTCGTGGATGGCGTCGTAGCCCGTGTCGGGTCCTACGAGCTTGAACATACGGGAGTTGTTGTTGCGTATCGCGCCGATGTGGAACTGCTGTGTCCATCCGGCCTCGGCGTCCATGACGGCCTGGTCATACAGGAAGGCGCTGCGGAATTTCTCGAGTTCGGCGGGTTCGGGCTTCCTGCCTGCAAGGACAGCCTTGAAAATGGCTTCGATTTCGGCTTCGGTGTAGTCGGCGGCGTAGAAATTCTCGAGACCGTGGTCGGAAAGCTTGCTGCCCATGGATGCGAAATAGTCGTGGCGGCGCTGGAGGGCCTCCTTGAGATCGGCGTAGCTGCGGATTTCCATGCCTGCGGCCTCGCCCAATTTGAGCAGATATTCGTTGTAGGATACAGGGTCCTCTATGGCCATGGCCTTGTCGGGCCTCCATGCGGGGATTACCCTCGTGCCGAAAGGATGTTCGGATATCATTTTGTGCCAGCGGAGGTCGTCGGCAGGGTCGTCAGTGGTGCAGACTACTTCCACTCCGAACTTGCGTATGAGGGCCTGTCCGCGGTACTCCTCGGTGGCGAGTTTGGCGTTGCACTCGTCGAATATCTCCCTTGCGGTCTTGGGGCTCAGCAGCTTGTCTATGCCGAAAACTCGCTTGAGTTCGAGATGGGTCCAGTGGTACAGGGGGTTGCGCATGGTGTAGGGTACGGTTTCCGCCCATTTCTCGAAGGTCTCCCAGGCGCTGTGTTTGCCTCCGGTGAGGTAGTCTTCGGATACTCCGTTGGCCCTCATTGCCCGCCACTTGTAGTGGTCTCCGTAGTGCCCGTCCACGAGCCAGAGCTGGGTTATGTCGCGGAACTGGATGTTTTCGGCTATCTGCTGCGGCACGAGGTGGCAATGATAGTCGATGATGGGCATTTTCTCTGCATGTTCATGATAGAGCTTCCTCGCGGTGTCGCAGGTAAGCATGAAATCTTCGTTGATAAATGACATGGTGCTATTAGTTAATTGTTGTAATTGTTGATTAGCCTTGTAAACCGGGAGTTCAGTATATTTCCACTGACCCTCCGTCGTTTTTCTTTATCTCCGCCACGGCGAAATATCCCAACTTCGCCCCTATCCAGTCGCCCTCACGTCCGGAAAAGTCCGGCCCGAGCCGCTTGAAACGCCTGCCGTCAGTGCTGTATGAGAAGGTGCAGGTGCCGTCGCCCCTGATTTCGGCGCGGAAATATACTTCGACGTATTGAGCTTTCCCGTTCCCCTCGCTCGAAGCTGTAAGTTCGGAGACGAGAACGGTTTCCTGAGTTCCGGCATTCGCATCCAGGCATTCTCTGCGCTCCAGCAGCACGTTTTCGCCGTCATAGACGAGTTCTATGGTCGAGTAACTGCGTCCTGTGAGTATGAGCCCTGCCCTGTCGCCCTTGTAGGAAGGACGGAACACGAGCCTGGTCGTAAATTCCATGGAGGGTCCTGTTACCTTCTCCGCCAGTATGTTGGGCGTATCGCGCAGGTTCCTCCAGCCTTCGGGATGAGTTACGCAGTTGAGCCTGAGGCAGCCGTCCGTGGGATTGTGCATGTACCACCACGACTTGGGATTGGCCTCCCACTGCCAGTTGAGCGGAATGCTTATGCCGGTGAATCCCGTATCAGTGGACAGGGCAGAGACCCCGCCGAACATTTTTGCCTCGGGGTCGACGGCGGGAGAGCGGTAGCTGCTTACAGGTTCGCCTATACCGTCGCCGTTGCTGTCCACTCCTATGACACACCAGCCGTCATCGCTCCATGTCACGGGTTGCAGGTGGCATATCCGTCCCCACGCCCCGCGGTCCTGGAAGTGCATGAACCACGAATCTCCGGCCACATCCGTTACCCAGCCGCCCTGATGCGGCCCGTTGACCTCGCTGTCGCCCTGATGCAGCACGGTGCGCCATTCGTAGGGTCCGTAGACGTTCTTCGAGCGCAGCACCAATTGCCAGCCTTCAGTGACTCCGCCGGAAGGGGCGAAGATGTAGTACCAGCCGTCCTTCTTGTAGAATTTCGGTCCCTCGACGGTTTCGTTGCCGGATTTCTTTCCGTCGAACACGAGTACCTCGGGACCTGTGGCTGCTGTGGCATCGGAGTTGAGTTCACGAATGCTCAGCACGCTCTTGAATCCTGCTCTCGAGCCTGCCCAGCCGTGGACGAGATACACCCTGCCGTCATCATCCCAAAGCGGACTGGGGTCGATAAGTCCCTTGCCTTCAATTACGAGCTGGGGTTTGGTCCACTCTCCCCGCGGGTCCTCCGCGTGGATTTGCCATATTCCGGAATCGGGGTCGCCCCAGAAAATCCAGTATTGTCCGTCGTGGTAGCGTATGCAGGGAGCCCAGACTCCGCACCCGTGGGAGGGCCGGTCGAATTGCTCCCCGAGGCAGGGGAGGGCGGCATTGACTATCTCCCAGTTCACGAGGTCGGTAGAATGCAGGATTTGCAGTCCCGGAAAGCAGGTGAAGGATGAGGAGGTCATCCAGTAGTCGCCGCCGACACGGATGAGGTCAGGGTCCGAATAATCGGAAAACAGTACGGGATTGGTGTATTTCGCACTCGCCGGAAGAAAGGCGAGCATGGCTGCGAGAATAATGGGTAGTTTCATGAAAATATTAATATATATGGCCAAAAACCAAATATACGAAAAGTGATTCAAAACCCCGCCGGCCAGTCGCGGGAATAACCCGGAAATCTCGCCCCGCCCGGTAGCAGTTCAACTTACGCAAAAAGAGGATGACCTCAAGTCCTTTGACTTTCAGGGCATCCCCTTTAACTTTTTCCGGCGCGGGCCTGCTGTTCAAAAAGCCTTTGAAAAACTTTTGGCCTGACGACCCGGGTATATCGGCGCGGGACCGCTTAGTTGCGCATCTAACGGCTCTCGACGAGGGCGAACCAGTCGGAAGCCGTCTTTATCCCGGCCTTGGACCAGCATGAACCGAAGCTGTAGCGGAAAGGCTCACCGGAAACGATAGTCCTGGCGCAGAGTCCGTGGCTGCCGTCCTCCATGACTGAAATCCGCTCGCATCCCGGAACCTTGACAGCCACACCTATCATCCCGTCCTCGGGTTCGATGCTCTGGTCGGAAGCGTGCTCCCAAATCGCGTATGCGTCGGGAAGCTGCCTCTCCTCCTCGATAGTGTTGAGCTCGGGGTGGCGGTACACTCCCGCAGCCACGGTCAGCGAATCGGTTCCGCTGAAAGTGTAATTGTCCTCGACGTCGCAGAAATAGCTGTCTGCATACACGCTGATTTTCTTGTCAAGGGCAACCTTCACTCCCTCTGCGGCCTCCCATTCGGGATAGCTGAGCACGAATACTACGGTGTCGGGGGTCTGCTTCACGATTTCGTATGAGCGCCAGTTGGTCGCAGGATAGCAGAGTCTGCCGTCGATGACGGGAACCGATGCACCTGCACCGAGGCTCACGGAAACCTTGTAGCAGTCCTTGCCGTCTCCATGATTGTGATGATAGTAATCGGGGTCTTCCATCGCGGCGGCGTACCACTCGTCGGCAACGAGTTTCCCGGGCATCTTCACCCAGAGGTCGATTCCGGGAGCGGTGGGATTGCCTTCGAGGGCCTTGCCGTAGATACGTCCGGCAATCAGATTATTCTCGAAAACGAAATCGTCAGCCCTTTCGGGAACCGCACGGGCCATGACCTTCTGTTCCTCCGTCTTGGGCGAACATGCCGCAAGGGCCAGGAGGGCTGTGGCCGCAAGAATGACTGTCTTTCTCATTATCTGAGGTTTTTGGTTTCGCACCAGTCCATATCGTTGTAGTCGTCGTTCTCGCCGCACATGCCCCAGATAAAGGTGTAGTTGCGGGTCGCGCAGGCGGAATGAATGCTCCACTGCGGGGAGATTACGGCCTGTTCGTTGTGCATCCAGATGTGGCGCGTCTCCTGGGGCTCTCCCATGAAGTGGCACACGGCTGCATCTTCGGGTACCTCGAAGTAGAAGTAAACCTCCATGCGGCGGTTGTGGGTGTGGGCGGGCATGGTGTTCCAGGTGCTGCCGGGAGCAAGTTCGGTC
>CAZMTY010000035.1:0-16853 GCA_964569595.1 uncultured Muribaculaceae bacterium | reverse complement strand
GCTCAGCGTGTTCCAGCAGATAGTCGGCATCAATGCCGTGCTGTACTACGCTCCAAGGATATTCGAGTCCATGGGTATGGGCAATCCTATGGTGCAGACCGTTCTGATGGGAATAGTGAACATAAGCTTTACTTTGATAGCTATACTTACTGTGGAGAAACTCGGAAGGAAGCCCCTGCTCATTACGGGCTCTCTTGGTATGGCCTTGGGTGCGTTGGGCGTGCTGCTGTCAGCCGCCGTTCCCAATCTGCCCGGAGTCATAGGTGTCATCAGCATTATGGTTTATTCGGCTTCATTCATGTTCAGCTGGGGCCCCATGTGCTGGGTGCTGATTTCCGAGATTTTCCCCAACACTATACGCAGTTCGGCCGTTGCCATAGCGGTAGCGTTCCAGTGGATTTTCAATTTTGCCGTAAGCTCAAGCTTTGTTCCCTTGTACAACTGGAGCCCGTCATTCACTTACGGAATGTACTGCTTCTTCTGTCTGCTGGCCGCCCTCTTCGTCTGGAGAATGGTGCCTGAGACTAAGGGCAAGACCCTTGAGGACATGACGGCTCTGTGGAGGGCACGCAGCGGAAAGAAAAAGGAGTAGACAAGCGTGTCCAGACTGCCCGGACTGTCCGTAATTCTCGCATTCCTGATGCCTGTATGCCATGCTCAGGAGTTAAGGAATGCAATCGTATTCAATACTGACGAATACGATTTCGGAGAGATTGCAGACCCGACGCGTCCCTTGTCCTGTACTTTCATGTTTATGAATACTTCGGATGCTACCGTGGAGTTCGCCTCGCCGGTGCCGGGGTGCAGCTGTATCAAGGCAAGCATATCCCCGAAAACGGTAGCAGCCGGAGAAACAGGAAAGGTGGAGGTAATATTCGACCCGTCAGGTTCTATGTTCAGGACATACAGGACTGTAGGGGTCTATTCAAAGGACGGGGAACATATACGGACGCTCGGCGTAAGCGCGTATGTGAACTCCTCGGGTCCGGGAATCTCCGAACGTTATCCGATAGTGTTGGGTGGAGGATTGAGGGCTGCCCGCAGCGATGTGGCTTTCGGTTATCTCTATTGGGACGAGCCGGCAGTCAGGACTATAGCTGTCATCAATGCCGGGAACGAGGCTATACGGGTCGATGTACGCGTGCAGTCGCCGGCCACGGGTTTAAGTGTCACTTGTCCGCAGTTTCTGGCTCCGGGAGCGGAAGACTCCATAGTCCTCGAGTATGACATGACCCGCGAAGCGCATGAGTACCGCAGCGGCGCCGACTCCATGGAAGTATTGGTAGACGGGCTTGCTGTTCCAGGCGCTATCAATACAAGCTATATACTCATGGGCAGACTTTCCGGCGACGGTCCACATCCTTCCCTAAGGTCATATCCGTCGGTGTCGGTGCTTTCAGAATCCGGCGGCCGTTATTCGGGAGAAGCGGAACTTTACAATGACGGCCCCGTACCGTTGAGGATATTTGCCGTAAATGGCGAGGCATGGACGAATCTGCGCTCCGTAACCGTGATAGAAGCGGGAGGACAACTGAAAGTGGAGGCAGTTTCGGACAAGCCCTCGTTCAGACTGGAATTTTTTACTGATGACCCGGTACGACCATATAAAGAACTAATATTTAAATACTGATAACCAACAATTTATGTATAACAAACTTAAAATTGCGCTCTGCTCGGCGGTTTTTCTGTCCACGTTTGCCTACGGCCAGAAAAGCTACGAGTACCCCTATCTGAATCCGGACCTTCCCGTTGAGGAGCGTATAGAAAATCTGATGTCGCTTCTCACGCCCGAGGAGAAGGTGGGACTTCTGATGAACAAGAGCATATCTATAGACAGGTTGGGCATTCCGTCCTACAACTGGTGGAGCGAGGCCTGCCACGGCGTAAGGGCTGACGGATATACCGTCTACCCGCAATACATAGGTATTGCCGCCACTTTCAATCCCGAGCTCGTATTTGAAGTCTTCACGACGGTATCGGATGAGGCCAGGGCCAACTGGAACCGTTCCCAGAGGGAGTTCAACGTGGATTTCGGAGCGGTATTCCATCCCGGGAATCCCGAACTTTCATTCTGGTGTCCGAATGTGAACATTGTCCGCGACCCCAGGTGGGGAAGGGGGCAGGAGACTCCCGGGGAGGACCCTTACCTTTCCACGGTGATAGGTATGCAGACCGTGCTTGGGATGCAGGGAGACGATGACCGTTATTACAAGACCCATGCATGCGCAAAGCATTTCGCCGTACACAGCGGTCCGGAGCCCCTGCGCCACAGTTTCGACGTGTCGGTGTCGCAGAGGGACCTGTGGGAAACCTATCTGCCCGCTTTCAAGGCCATAGTGACCGAAGCCAATGTGCGCGAAGTCATGTGTGCCTATCATCGTTACGAGGGAGCGCCCTGCTGTGCGAATGACAGACTGTTAGGCGATATACTGCGTAACAAGTGGGGCTTTGACGGTATAGTCGTGACCGACTGCGGCGCGGTGAGCAATTTTTACAGAAAGGGACAGCATGAGACCCACCCTGATGCGAAGAGCGCTTCTGCAGCGGCCATACTTCACGGAAGCGACCTGGAATGCGGCATTGATTTCATCGCACTGAAAGATGCCCTCAAGGACGGTATGGTGAAGGAGTCCGACATAGACGAACATCTGCGCAGGGTGCTTATGGGACGTTTTGAGCTGGGAATGTTCGACCCGGCCGAATATCTTCCCTGGGCCAATCTCGGTCCCGAAGTAATCAGCAGCGAGGAACATGACAGGCTCGCCGTCCAGACAGCGAGGGAGTCCATGGTTCTGTTGAAGAACGACGGGGTGCTTCCTCTCTCGAAAAGCGTCAAGAAGATAGCTGTCGTAGGTCCCAATGCCGACGATGACGAAATGCTGTACGGCAACTACGGCGGAACCCCCTCTGCAGAGCATACCCGCACTATACTCGACGGAATCAGGCGTGCCGTTCCCGGGGCGGAGATTGTCTACGCCAAGGCCTGCGAAATCGAGGACGAATATGATACTACCAATCTCCTCCCTCTTTTCAACGACGGCAAGGGTCTGCTGGCGCAGTTCTACGGGGGGAAGGACCTGAACGGCGAGCCGCTTGTGGAGAGATACTACGACGAGCTTGTCGATTTCAACACTTTCGGTGCATACGGTTTCGCCGAGGGCGTTGAGGCTGACGATATTGCTGTAAGACTGAGCGCTACCTGTGTTCCCGACTACAGCGGTGAACTCAGCTACCTCATAAATTCCGACAGCGGATACGTGCTCAAGGTAAACGGCCAGGTTGTCGACAAGACCGACTCTCCTGTCCGCAGGTCTTCATGGGGTCTTCCCGAGTACAGGAGCTTCGAGGTTCAGGCCGGTGTCATCTATGAAATCGAAGTGGAGTATGTCAGGGGCGAGGAAGCCTTCGCCAGGCTTTCCGCACAGTTCTGCCGCCGTGATTTGGCCGATTTCACCGCACTCGCCGGGTCAGTACGTGACGTTGACGCAATAATCGTGGTCGGCGGTATCACTGCACGCGAGGAAGGTGAGGGTGGCGACAGGGCCGACATAGAGCTTCCCGCGGTACAGCAGAGACTCCTGCGTGCCATGCACGACACCGGAAAGCCCGTGATTTTTGTCAACTGCTCAGGCTCCGCAATGGCGCTTGCCAGCGTTGAGGACCAGTACGATGCCCTTATTCAGGCATGGTACGGCGGCCAGGGAGGCCCCTACGCGCTCGCCGATATTATCTTCGGTGACTACAACCCCTCCGGAAAACTTCCCGTCACCTTCTACGCTTCTACCGGGCAGTTGCCGGATTTCCTGGATTATGATATGAAAGGACGTACCTACAGGTATTTCGACGGTACTCCGCTCTATCCTTTCGGCTATGGCCTCAGTTATACCACTTTCACTTACGGCAAAGCTTCGCTTTCGAGCCGCAGAATCAAGGCCGGAGAAGGCGTCAAAGTTACCGTTCCCGTAACGAACAGTGGGAATATGGACGGAGAGGAGGTGGTCCAGGTATATGTGAAGTGTCTCGATAATCCCGATGCTCCCATCAAGTCTCTGAAGGGTTTCAGGAAGGTTGCAATCAAGGCCGGAAAGACCGAGAAGGTCACCATCGAACTTGCACCGGAATCCTTTGAATATTACGACGGAAGCACGGACGGACTTTCCATTTTGTCCGGAGAGTACAGGATTCTTTACGGCTCGTCATCCGCCGATGAAGACTTGCAGTCGCTCGAACTGAGGGTCATGTAATTGAGAGTTTCACCATAACGTTAAGAATTTATGAGAAAATCGTTTTTCCTGCTTCCGGCGATACTTCTTGCCGCTGCCTGCAGCAAGACGTCAAACGAATCGCTGAAACTTAACGATCTTGAATATTTCGAGAGGACAGGCGTGAATGTGTTGGTTTATAACAACCTCTTCACGGGAGGGTTCAATGACGAGAAAAACTCCGGATTGGAAATCATTCATCACGGGGTAAGAACGGCACAGGGAGGCGCCGTCCGTCTGTCCAAGACTCCTGAACAGTGGGACCTTGTTCCCGAGACTCCTTCGCGTGTCGTAAACAGGGAGGACAATACCGTCGAGGTTACCCTGCGCTATGAGGATTATGATTTCGATTCCCGTATCGTAGTGACCGCAGAGGGAAAGGCTTTCAGGGTTGACGTATATCTTGACGAGCCCGTTCCCGAATCGCTTGCCGGAGAAGCCGGTTTCAACCTCGAGTTCCTGCCTTCGCAATACTGGAACAAGGCCTACGTGATGGACGGCCGCCTGAACCGTTTCCCGCGCTATACCGTCAGCGAGACGACAACCAGGCCCAACAGTGAGAAGCCCAGGCAGTTCAAGGGTTACAAGACTTATGACGACAGGGGTACGGGAACCTTTATTGACCCGCTTCCCATGGAGACCGGACATACCATACTCATGGCTCCCGATGATCCTGAACGTATGATTAAAATCACGTCCGAGGATGTGCCCCTCGAACTCTATGACGGACGCGTAATCGCCCAGAACGGATGGTATGTGCTGCGCAGCGTGCTTCCCGCAGGCAAGACCGGAAAGGTTCTCAGCTGGACCGTGGAGCCCAACGCCATTGACGGCTGGATAAGGGAGCCCAATGTAGGTTTCTCCCAGGTCGGTTACATACCTTCACAGCCCAAGGTTGCCGTAGTCGAACTCGACAAGAACGACAAGCCGGAGTCCAAGGCATCGGTGTACAGGGTCAATGATGATGGAACTGCCACTAAGGCCTTTACGGGCAAGACGACGGAGTGGGGCCGCTATTTCAAGTACAACTACGTCAGGTTCGATTTCTCGGAGCTTGTGACCCCCGGTATATACTTTATCCAATACGGGGATGTGCAGACAAATAACTTCCTGATTGACAACAGTGTATATGACAAGATTACGGACGCTACCAGCGATGTGTGGATTCCTATCCACATGGATCACATGTTCGTAAATGAGGCGTATCGCGTATGGCACGGAGAGCCTTTCAAGGAGGGTTATCTCCAGGCTCCGCCCGACACGGACCACTTCGACCTTCACTGGCAGGGACCCACTACCGATACCAAGTACAAGGGACTGGAGCTTATACCCGGTCTCAATGTAGGAGGCTTCTTCGATGCCGGTGACTTTGACATCGAGACAGGATCAAACATAAGTGTAGTGCAGAATTTCGTGACCGCCTGGGAACTTTTCAAGCCGCAGAGGGACATGACCTTTGTCAGTGAGGAGCAGAGATATGTGGATTTGCACCGTCCCGACGGTGTGCCCGACATACTCCAGTACATCGAACACGGGACCTTGAATCTTGTTGCCCAGGCCGAGCAGATAGGGCACATGGCCCAGACTCTGTCGAACTCGGTACTTGACAATTATCATCATCTTGGAGACGCCGCATCGATTACCGATGGTCTGCACTACGATCCCCGTCTGGGGGACTACGAAGTTTCCGCCGACGGCAGGCGCAGCGGAGTAAGGGACGACATGTGGGCTTTCACGTCACGCAACCCCAATCTCGACCTTAGGGCGGCAGCCATGTTTGCTGCAGCGAGCCGTGCTTTGGAAGGCTACAATGATGACCTCTCGGCGAGGGCTCTCAAGCAATCCAAGAGATTGTTGGAAGAGGCCACTGCCCTGCTGGCCGGACAGGAAGGAAGAGACATGGGAGGCAGGGGAGGATTCGGAGCTGATGTCGCGACGAATCTCCAGCTCTATGTGTCCACCGGGGAGCAGCAGTATCTCGAAACTTTCGAGAACCAGATATGGAACATGCTGGATCGCAATGTCAATTTCGGCATATCGACGGCATTCCTCGCCATTCCCCACATGGATGAGTCATACAGGGAAAAACTCCGTCCTTATGTCGAGAAGTACAATGAGTACATTCTCAGCCTTGAGAAGGACAATCCTTACGGAGTTCCCATAGGACTCGGCAACTGGGCCGGCAGCGGGGAGGTGGTGTCTTTCGGTACCAATGTATGCTTCGCGAACATGTATTATCCGGATATAGTTTCTTTGGACCACGTATACAAGGCCACCAACTATCTGTTCGGATGTCATCCTTACCATAACTACTCTCTCGTGGCTACGGTCGGGGCAACTCGCCCGAAGGCGGTCTTCTACGGAAACAATCGTGCTGACTTCTCCTTCATCCCCGGCAACGTGGCTCCCGGCCTCCTGTTCAGGCATCCCGACCACTTCGAGAACTACGATGACTGGCCTTTCCTCTGGGGGCAGAACGAAGGTACTATTGGCGGAAATACGGCGTACCTGATTTTCGGATACATGTTCCAGGACCGCGTTTCCAACGAACTTTAGTGTAACTTTCCGATATCTTTCTTATGTTACCAAAGAGGGGGTGAATTCAAAAGCTACTTTGGGTCACCCCTTAAGTCTTTCTTCTAAAGACCGGGCCCGTCTCAACCCCCTGCACCCCCTGTCTGGGGATCTTGCTCCCTACGGTCGCGGGCCTTTAGGACAAAAGCTGTTTTCGGCCGGCAAAGTCGGTATAACTTGCCAAGTTTCAATGACAGGTATGAAAAGAACATTGATGATGTTGGTGTCGTTTGCGGCACTCAACTGCGCAGCCAACGCGCAAAATACCGGACAGATACCGCTGGTGTACGAAGTGGAAAACACCGGCGCGGCATACGCCGGTCCTGTATGTCCCGGGTTTGATGATTTGCCGGAAGTGCGGCGGCTCACCGACCCGTTTGAATGGTCCGACGGCTCGGGACGGAGTACTGATTTCAGTGACTGGTCGAGGCGGAGAGCCGAGATAGCCGGGGAAATACAACATTACGGGATAGGCACAAAGCCCGAAGTCGACCTCGGCAACGTGCAGGCGCGCATGGACGGCAACACACTCATAGTGGATGTCACCGTCAACGGCGAGACACTCACGCTGAGCTCCGAAATCAGCTATCCGTCGACCGGCGAGGCTCCCTACGCCCTGATGATAGGTACGAGCCGCAATTCGTTGCCCGCATCCATATTCGCCGGAAGGCCGGTAGCCACCATGGTTTTCCGCGAAAGCCAGGTGAACAGCTACTCGCAGATGGGCGGTTCCCGCGACAGGGAGACATACGGGTTCGTGCGTCTGTACCCCGAGCTTATCAACAATGGAGCGTACAGCGAATGGGCGTGGGGTCTGAGCCGCCTGATAGACGGCCTGCAGATACTCGGGCCGGAGCTTACGAAAATTGACATGAGCCGCATAGGCGTGACGGGGTGCTCGTACGCAGGCAAGATGGCACTGTTCTGCGGAGCCTTCGATGAGCGCATTGCGCTGACGATAGCCCAGGAGCCGGGTGGGGGCGGAGCTGCGTCATGGCGCGTGTCGCAAACGCTCGATGGAGTGGAAAACCTCGACAACACCGACTACAACTGGTTCTTGCAGAGTCTCGGAACAACTTTCTCCGGAGAAAACGTATATCGCCTGCCATACGACCACCATGAGCTCTGTGCTATGGTGTGCCCCAGGGCGTTGCTCGTGTTGGGCAATCCCGACTACCAATGGCTCGCCGACCCGTCAGGCTACGTGTCAATGAACGCGGCGAAGAAGGTGTGGGAAGAGTTCGGTATAGGCGACCGTGTAGGCTACTCCATTGTCGCCGGCCACAGCCACTGCGTGCTGGACGAGAGCCAGTATCCTGAGGTGGAGGCGTTCATTGACAAGTTCCTGCTCGGCATGGACGCCGACACGGATAACGTTGCCGTAGCGCCGGACGACTACGCGGAGATAGATTTGTCGATATGGATAGACTGGTAGGGACATATCAATGTGTAGAATCAATAAAAAGATATTGTATGAAACCGCAGACCTGCTGTAAGAGAGTGTTATGGACCTTTCTCTTGTTTGTCTGTTGCAGTTTTGGAGTGTCGGCCAAAGTCACTTTGCCGGCCTTGGTTTCCGACGGAATGGTGTTGCAGCGGGAGGTCCCTTTGAAGATATGGGGCAAGGCCAGTCCGGGTGAAGAGGTGAATCTGACTTTCATGAAGAAACAGTATCACACGACAGCGGATGAAGCCGGAAATTGGTCAATCGAGTTGCCGGCTTTGAAGGCTGGAGGCCCTTATTCCATGACCGTCAATGACATTTCATTGAAAGATATTCTGGTGGGGGATGTTTTCCTTTGTTCGGGACAATCGAATATGGAGTTGACGGTGAACAGGGTGATGGATAAATATGCGCAAGAAATCGCGCAATATGAGAATTCTTCCATACGATATGTAAAGGTTCCGTATGCGTATGACTTTTCTCATCCGATAGACGAGCTGCAGGCCGTAAAATGGCAGCCGATGACCAAGGAATACGTACAGAGTTTCTCCGCCCTCTGTTATTTCTTTTCCAGGCTGCTGGAGGAAAAGACAGGAGTGCCCGTGGGTATTGTCAATTCCAGTTGGGGAGGTACGCCCATTGAAGCATGGATCAGTGAAAAGGGATTAAAGGATTTTCCGGAGTATGTAAATCAGAAAGCCGTGTTCGTGGATACGGCACTGGTAGCTCAAATACAGCATACGGAACAATTGCACCGGCAGGCGTGGAACGGACAGTTATATGCTTCGGACGCCGGAATGCATGGGGAAGTCCCCTGGTATTCGGAAGCATACGATGATTCTGATTGGGAAAGTGTAGATATGTTTTCAGATAACTGGGCTCTTTGCAACGGTCGTCCTTTGAATGGAGCCCATTGGTTCCGAAAGGAGTTTACAGTGCCCGGCGAATGGGCGGGAAAAGATGCCGTACTGCGCCTGGGCTGTATTGTGGATGCTGATTCGGTGTATGTGAACGGACATTTTGTGGGAACCGTTTCCTATCAGTATCCGCCGAGGATTTACAGGGTGCCGGCCGAATTTCTGAAAGAAGGCAAAAACCTGATAACCGTACGTTTGTTCAGCTATAGTTCTGTCCCTTCCTTTGTAAAGGAAAAACCTTATAAATTGCTTTGTGGCAGTCAGGAAATTAATCTGGAAGGCACATGGAAACATAAAACGGGAGCGGTAATGCCTCCGTCACCTTCTTCTACTGCCTTCCATTATACGCCGGTGGGTCTGTACAACGGCATGATACATCCGTTGCGGCATTATGTATTCAAAGGGGTGATATGGTATCAGGGTGAATCGAACGTGGACCGTTGGAGTGAATATTCTTCCTTGCTTACGGCAATGATTGCAGACTGGAGGACTCTTTTCCAGAATGAAACCCTGCCTTTTTACGTGGTAGAGTTGGCCGATTTTCTGGCCCCGGATGACCCCGGACGTATGGCATGGGCGGAATTGAGAAAGCAGCAGGCAAAGGCGGCAAAGGAAAACACTCACGTAAGATTGATTAAAAACAGTGATACGGGAGAATGGAATGACATTCATCCATTGGACAAAAAAACGCCGGCTGCCCGGTTGGTGAATGCGGTAATACAGCAAGAAACACAAAATAAATAAAGATGAGTAATATTAAGAATCAGAAAGTATCCATGGCCGAAAAAATGGGCTATGGATTGGGTGATTTCTCTGCGAATCTGGTGTTCCAGATGATGATGATTTACCAGACCAAATTCTATACGGATGTGTTTGGGCTGGAAGGAGCGATTGCAGGTACTATAATGTTGGTGGCACGTGTCGTAGATGCTTTTATTGACCCTACTGTGGGAATTTTGTCCGACCGTACCCGGACCAAATGGGGAAAATATCGTCCCTGGGTATTGTGGACCGCGCTTCCGTTCATGGTATTTTACGTGTTGGCCTTCTATAATCCGGGTATTGAAGAAAAAGGCCTGGTGGCGCTATATGCGACCATCTCATATACCCTGCTGATGACGATGTATTCATTTAACAACACGCCTTATTCTTCTTTGGGCGGAGTGATGTCATCGGACATAAAGGAACGTACCAGCATTACTTCCGTGCGCTTTGTCTTTTCTACCCTTGCCCAGTTTGTGGTGCACGGACTCACTTTGCCATTGGTGAGCAAGTTTTCCGATGGAGCAGACAAGGCGCATGGTTGGCTTTGCACGATTTCCCTGTTTGCTGTAATAGGTTTCATTTTCCTTTTGATTGCATTTTTTTCGTCAAAGGAACGTATCACTCCACCGACCAACCAGAAGAACGATACCCGTCAGGATATCAAGGATGTGCTGGGCAGTGTGCCCTGGCGGGCCATGTTTGTCCTGACTCTGTTCGTATTCATCACGCTGGGCATGTGGGGAAGTGCCATGAATTATTACTTTGAGAACTATGTAGACAGAACGGCGCTGTTCGCTTTCCTGGACAATATAGGGCTGGTGGCAACTGAACCCGGAACGTCTGTGGGCTATCATGTGCTCAATGCTTTTGGATTGATTGTGACATCACCGGATAAGGCATACGAAGTGGGATTCGGTGTCTTCAATATGGTCGGGGCGCTGGTACAGTTCTTTGGCGTGATTCTCCTGTCCGGATTCTTGGCCAACAAATACGGCAAGAAGCGCACGTTTATCGTGTGCCTTTCGCTGACAGCTGTCTTTACGGCCATGTTCTATTTCCCCGCCAATGACAATATCGTCATGATGTTCGTGCTGAACTTCCTGAAGAGTCTGGCTTATGCGCCTACTGTACCTTTGCTTTGGGCCATGATTGCCGATGTGGCCGACCATTCCGAGTATGTCAACTATCGTCGTGCTACCGGATTTGTCTTCTCAGGGGTGGTATTTGCCTTGAAGGCAGGATTGGGCATCGGTGGTGCCATACTGGGATTTTTATTGTCAGGATTCGGTTACATTTCCGGCTCGGGGGTCGTGCAGAGCGATACGGCCGTGCGCGGTATAGTCCTGTCTTCCAGTCTGATTCCTGCAGCCTGCTTCCTGGTGGGAGTCGTGGCATTGTTCTTCTATCCTATCAGCAAGAAATTCAATCAGAAAATGCAGGCGGAACTGAGTGAACGCAGAAGTAAAGCCGATTATTGATTATAAAGCACAAAAAAATGAAAAACAACCACATAGTATCTGCTCTGTTATGCAGCCTTATTTTGACGGCATGTGGAGGCAATGCTTCCCGGACGGCCGTTTCTGAAAAATCATTGAAAGATGTAGTAGGAGACAAATTTTTGATAGGTGTAGCCCTTAATGTCCGTCAGTCCTCGGGAGCAGACACTTCCGCCGTGAAGATTGTGAAACAACATTTCAATGCCATTGTGGCGGAGAATTGCATGAAAAGTGCGGAACTCCAGCCGAAGGAGGGCGAATTCCATTTTGAAAATGCCGACCGTTTCGTGCAGTTCGGGCTCGACAACGGTATGACGGTGACTGGACATTGCCTGATATGGCATTCACAGCTTCCCGAATGGTTTTGTGTGGACGACAAAGGAGAGAATGTTTCTCCCGAAGTGTTGAAACAGCGTATGAAAACCCATATCCAGACGGTGGTCGGACGCTACAAGGGAAAGATTAAAGGATGGGATGTGGTGAACGAAGCCATTGTGGAAGACGGTTCTTACCGCAAGAGCAAGTTCTATGAGATTTTGGGAGAAGAATTCATCTCGTTGGCTTTTCAGTACGCGCATGAAGCCGACCCGGACGCGGAACTGTATTACAATGATTACGGTATGGATGTGCCGGGACGTCGTGACGGAGTGGTGAAGCTGGTCCGCTCGCTGAAAGAAAGGGGCTTGCGTATCGATGCGGTAGGCATGCAGGGACACATGGGGATGGATTATCCGGATATCAGCGAGTTTGAGAAAAGCATGCTGGATTTTGCCGCTACCGGTGTCAAGGTGATGATTACGGAATGGGATATGAGTGCGCTGCCTGTTGCCATGCGAAGTGCCAATATTTCGGATACGGCGGCTTTCATGCAGGCCTTGAACCCTTATACGGAAGAGTTGCCGGATTCAGTCAGCCAGGTCTGGAATGAAAGAATGGAGCAGTTCTTCCAGCTGTTCGTAAAGCATGCCGACATCGTGGATCGAGTGACAACCTGGGGCGTGACGGACGGGGATTCCTGGAAAAATGATTTTCCTGTCCGGGGCAGAAAGGACTATCCGCTGCTGTTCGACCGGAATTACCAGCCCAAGGATTTTGTGCGGAAAATGATTGAAGAGGCTAATGTTTAACCGGAGACCGCTTTCGGGCGGTATCACAAACCATAATAAAATGAAAAAAGAAGAAAGATATTTGTTCCCTGCCGATTATATGGCAGACCCTTCAGTACATGTATTCAACGGCCGTCTGTATATTTATCCATCACATGACCGCGAGTCAGGCATTCCGGAAAATGACAACGGCGACCATTTTGACATGAATGATTATCATGTGCTGTCTGCCGAAGATGTGATGCATGGAGAAATCACGGATCACGGAGTAGTTTTGAAGGTGGCTGATATTCCCTGGGCCGGACGCCAGCTTTGGGATTGTGACATTGCCTGCAAGGACGGGAAATATTACATGTATTTCCCGTTGAAGGACAGGAACGACATCTTCCGTATGGGAGTGGCCATAGGTGACAAGCCGGAAGGTCCGTTTATTCCTCAGCCCGACCCGATTCGGGGCAGCTACAGCATGGATCCCGCAGTATTTCACGATGAGGACGGCAGTTATTACATGTATTTTGGCGGCATCTGGGGCGGACAGCTGCAGCGCTACCGGGACAATAAGGCCATTGAGCACCCTTTCTTTCCGGAAGCCGACGAGCCGGCATTGCCGAGCCGGGTTGTGAAATTGTCGGATGACATGCTCGGTTTTGCAGAAGAACCGCGTCCGGTTGTTGTGCTGGGGGCCGACGGCAAACCGCTGACAGCAGGTGACCCGCACCGCTTCTTCGAGGCTTCATGGATGCACAAGTACAAAGGGAAATATTATTTCTCCTATTCCACCGGTGATACGCACCTGTTGTGTTATGCCGTAGGTGACAATCCTTATGGCCCCTTTGTGTATCAGGGAGTGATTCTGACACCCGTGGTGGGCTGGACCACTCATCATTCCATTGTGGAATACAAGGGGAAATGGTATCTGTTTCATCACGACTGCGTGCCTTCAGGCGGGAAGACCTGGCTTCGCAGCCTGAAGGTTGTCGAACTGGAATATGACGAGAACGGCAATATTCAAACCGTAAAGGGCAGTGCTGACGAATAAGCATTTTTGGAGCTGTATCTGTTTCCTGTCTTTGGCCCTGACGCTATGGGCCGAGGACGGGAGCAGACTCTGGTTACGGCAGACGTCTGTGCATCAGGCGTCTGTCAGTTGTTTGGTGAGCTCCCCTACGCTTGATGTGGCGCGTGAGGAGCTGGCTGCTTTTTGGCAGGGAGGGGAAGTGGAGCTGCAGCTCTGTGCCGATGAAGCCTATAGTCAGCTGGGTAAAGAGGGATATACCATACGTACTGCCGGAGGAAAGACGGTGCTGGGAGCCGCCACGGAACAGGGACTGCTGTATGCGGCCTATCATCTGTTGCGCTTGCAGGCGGAAGGAGCGGATTGTACCCGGTTGGATATTCGGGAAAAGCCGGCCTTTGACATCCGCGTGTTGAACCATTGGGACAATCTGGACGGCACGATTGAGCGCGGCTATGCAGGGCGCTCTTTGTGGAAATGGGAGGAACTGCCAGATTCCGTGTCGACCCGTTATAGGGAATATGCCCGTGCCAATGCTTCGGTGGGTATCAACGGGACCGTGCTGAACAATGTGAATGCTTCGCCCGAGATTCTTTCCTCAGACTACCTGCAAAAGGTCCGGAAGCTGGCCGATTTGTTCCGTCCTTATGGCATCAAGGTCTACCTTTCGGTCAATTTTGCTTCTCCGATGAAGTTGGGAGGCCTGCCTGCTGCCGACCCGCTGGATGAGGAGGTGGCCCGTTGGTGGAAAGAGAAGGTGCATGAAATTTATGGCCTGATTCCTGACTTCGGCGGTTTCCTGGTGAAGGCCAATTCGGAAGGACAGCCCGGTCCGTGTGATTACGGGCGTACCCATGCCGAGGGGGCGAATATGTTGGCGGAGGCTTTGAAGCCCTACGGGGGAATCGTGATGTGGCGGGCTTTTGTCTACAGCCCTACGGATACAGACCGGGCCAAGCAGGCTTATCTGGAATTTCAGCCGTCAGATGGCCGGTTCCGGGACAATGTGATAGTGCAGGTAAAAAACGGGCCTATTGATTTTCAGCCGCGTGAACCTTACAGCCCGTTGTTCGGGTCCATGTCGCATACACCCTTGATGGTGGAGTTTCAGATTACGCAGGAGTATTTGGGACATTCCAATCATCTGGCTTATCTGGCCACTATATGGAAAGAGTTTTACTCTTATGTGCAGCCTTCTTCCCTGAAAGGGGTGGCGGGTGTGGTGAATGTGGGGGATAATGTGAACTGGTGCGGACATGATTTCGCGCAGGCCAACTGGTATGCTTACGGGCGGCTGGCCTGGAATCCTTCCTTGCCGGCGGAAGAGATTGCCCGCGAATGGCTGGCACAGACTTTCACGACCGACCGTCGGTTTGTGGAACCCATGACGCAGGTCATGATGGACAGCCGGGAGGCGGTGGTCGATTATATGATGCCGCTGGGCCTGCACCACATTTTCGCCTGGGGACATCATTACGGTCCGGAACCTTGGTGTGAGGTGCCCGGGGCACGTGCCGATTGGCTGCCTTCGTATTATCATCAGGCGGACATGGAGGGATTGGGTTTCGACCGAAGCAGTTCGGGCAGTGATGCCGTGTCACAGTATCCGGATTCGTTGGCCCGGGTGTTCGGCTCATTGGAACGCTGTCCGGAAGAATATCTGCTCTGGTTTCATCATGTGAAGTGGGGTCAAACGCTTCGTTCGGGGCGTTCATTGTGGGATGAACTCTGTTACAAGTATCAGAGAGGAGTGGACAAGGTGCGTGAGTTTCAGCGGGTATGGAAGGAAATGCAGCCCTATGTCGATGAGGAACGCTATCAGGCGGTAGCCGAGCGGTTAGACATTCAGGCAGGAGATGCCGTGTGGTGGAAAGATGCTTGTTTGGAATATTTCCGTACGTTTTCCGGGCGACCCTATCCCGAAGGGGTGGAGCCTCCGGTGTTCAGCCTGGAGGAATTGAAAAAGGTGAAGTTGCCCATCAGTAATTATGAACCCCCTACGATTGAGATGCTTCCGCGGAAAAATAGGGAGGTGCCGGCGCTGCCTTGAATGCTGAGTGCCGGGGTACTTTGCCGACAGACCGGGCCTCCATTTCGTTGCTTGAATCCGCCAAATTGCCAAACGAAATCGCGCCAAATTGCCAAACGAAATCGCGCCAAATTGCCAAATTCTGATTAAAATGCATTGAAATCCAAAGAAATATGCCATATTTGCATTTCAACGCAATTTTATGGAATACAAAGGCCGAATAGCAGACCAATTATTACGGGACAAATTAGAAGCCATGGGGGCCGTTCTGATTGAAGGGCCCAAGGCTTGTGGCAAGACAACTACTGCCGAGCAAGTAGCCAAGAGTATCATCTATATGGATGATCCGGCTAAGCAAGAGCAGTACAGACAAATGGCTCAGACTAATATCCGTTTCTTGCTTGAAGGGGAAACTCCTCGCTTGATTGATGAATGGCAAGAAGTTCCACAGTTTTGGGACGCCATTCGATTTGAAGTAGATCATAGAAAAGAGGACGGACAATTTATTCTTACAGGCTCCGCTGTACCTGTAGACACAAAAGATATACACCATTCGGGAACAGGGAGATATGGATGGCTGACCATGCGTCCGATGAGTTTGTGGGAATCAGAAGATTCTAACGGAGAGATAAGTTTATCTGAACTTTTCATGAGTCCGGAAACAATACAATCCTCCTCCGGTCTTACTTTACAGGAACTTGCTTTTATCCTTTGTCGTGGAGGCTGGCCTAAAGCCCTGCAAAAGAAAAGTCAAAAAGCGGCTTTACTACAAGCTACAGAATATTATAGGGCTATAGTCAATAGCGATATTTCCCGTGCCGATAATGTAAAAAGAGATCCGGAACGGGCCAAGAGAATATTGCGTTCTTATGCAAGACATCAAGGCTCTCAGGCCAGCATATCAACCATTCTTGCCGATATATCCACTAATGAAGATCGGGAACTTAGCGATGAAACTGTTGTTTCTTATCTCAAGGCATTGAGGAAAATATTTGTCATTGAAGACCTTCCGGCCTGGAGCCCTAATCTAAGGAGTAAAACCAGCGTACGCAGCTCTGATACAAGGTATTTTGTCGATCCTTCAATAGGCGTTGCAGCTCTTGGCTTAGGCCCTAACGACCTGATAAACGATTTGAATACCTTCGGGCTGTTCTTTGAGACTATGTGCATACGGGATCTTCGGGTTTATGCGGATTCATTGGACGGGTCTGTATATCATTACAGAGACAAGAATGGCTTGGAATG
>CAZMTY010000034.1:0-17800 GCA_964569595.1 uncultured Muribaculaceae bacterium | reverse complement strand
GTATCGCTTGAAACATAAGACTGTGCTACTCCACTTCCCTGAAAACATCCTTATGTCCTTCGGCTTACAATGACTCAAACTCACGACAACTTATTCAATGGAGCTTATAAAGCTTCCGCGGTTCCTTTAACAAAAGCGAAAAACGTCAACTGCAATACAACGGGAAAATCGGGTCCGGAGTTTTGCGGTTCCGTTCTACCTTTCAACCCCTACGTCTTACAGAACGCAATACGGGTCACAGAAAATGATTACACCAGTTCCAACAGGCCTTTGCAGGCTTTGAGCAGTTCGTTGTAGGTAAATTCAAAATTCCCCGTGTACCAGGGGTCGGGAACCTCCCCGCCAGGCCTGCCGGCAAATTCCATCATATAATGGACCTTCTTCATGTCCTCGGGACGGATAATCCTGCTCAGCCGCCTTTCGTTGGACGCATCCATAATGACAAGCAAATCGGCCGAAGCTGCTTCTTCCGGCATTATCCTGTGGGCCCTGTGGCCGCCAAACGGTATCCCCTTCTCCCTCAATTTGGCCGCCGCAGGAGGGTAAACGCCATTCCCCTGCTCCTCGTAAGAAACTGCTGCCGAGGATATTTCAAATTCGTCTGACCTGCCCTCACGCCTCAAAAGTTCCCTGAAAATAAACTCAGCCATGGGGCTGCGGCAGATATTGCCATGGCATATAAAGATTATCTTTTTCATACTCAATACTTTAGCCTTTTCCCGCGAATCTCGTCAGGCCTGTCTTCATGACCTAAGAGATGCCGACCGGGACGGGAATCCGACAAATTTAGCGAAGACTCCCGAGTTTCACAACTTGTCCCCGAATCGCAGAAGCCCGTCAAAGGGCGCCACCAATATGAAATTGGAATTGAAATCATTAATTTTGCCCCTCGAAACTTATCGCAATGCGCAAGAAGAAAACTGAAATAATCATCGAGAACCTTCTCGTGGAAAAAGTCGCCGCAGAAGGAAAATCCATAGCCCATACTCCTGAAGGACAGGTGGTTTTCATAGAATACGCCGTGCCCGGGGACATAGTGGACATAAAGGTCACGACCAAGAAAAAGAACTACCTCGAAGGCCGCATAGTGCGGCTCGTCCAGCCCTCTGAACATCGCCTGGAGCCCATCTGCAAGCATTTCGGACTGTGTGGCGGATGCCGCTGGCAGCTTCTCCCCTACTCCATGCAGCTCGAGGCCAAGCAGGAGCAGGTGTACGACCAGCTGGTACGTATAGGTCATTTGGAGCTGCCGGAAATATCGCCCATACTCCCCTCAGAAAAGACCGTATTCTATCGCAACAAACTGGAATACACCGCTTCGGACAAACGCTGGATACTCAGCGAGGAGGACCCGGAGAATATACCCGCAGACGACCGTCAGAGCCTGGGCTTCCATGTAGGCAAATTCTTCGACAAGGTGCTTGACATAGAACGCTGCTATCTCCAGCCCGAACCCTCGAACGCCATACGCCTGTTTATCAAGGACTACGCTATACGCCACAAGATAGCCTTCTATAATTTGAGGGAGAACAGAGGAATTTTCCGCAGCATGTTCGTGCGGACCACGGAAGACGGTCAGGTGATGCTCATAGTCTGCTTCGCTTGCCGCTTCGACGGTCTGGAGGCCATGCTCGATGCCATAGCCGGGCACTTCCCCGAGATAACATCCCTTTATTATATAATAAACAGCAAGGTCAATGACAGTATTTCCGACCAGCAGTGCATACTCTACCGCGGCGAGGACGCTATCTATGAGAAAATGGAGGGGCTGCGCTTCAGGATAGGCCCCAAATCCTTCTACCAGACCAACAGCGGCCAGGCATACAGACTCTACGACACCGCCCGCCGCTTCGCCGCCCTGACCGGCAACGAGACTGTCTATGACCTCTACACCGGCACGGGCACCATCGCGCAGTTCGTCAGCGCCGGAGCACGCAAGGTCATAGGGATAGAATACGTCCCTGAAGCCATAGAGGACGCAAAAGCCAATGCAAGGAACAACGGTATATGCAACTGCACATTCTTCGCCGGCGACATGAAGGATATACTGACTGACGCTTTCATCGCGGAACACGGCCGTCCTGACGTGATAATAACCGACCCCCCGCGGGCAGGCATGCACCCTGACGTCCTCGCCACCATACTGAGGACCGCCCCCCGTAGGATAGTATATGTCAGCTGCAACCCCGCATCCCAGGCCCGTGATCTGCAGGTGCTCTGTCAGGATTACAGCATAAGCGCAGTCCAGCCTGTGGACATGTTCCCCCACACCTGCCATGTCGAAAATTGCGTGCTGCTTATACGAAAAGAAAGTCTCGGTAAATAGAAAAATATTGTTAAATTCGCTGGTTGAATATTAGTCACTTTCGTGGCCCAATTGTAAGAGTGTATGAAATTCAAACCTACCGAGTACAAGTTGATGAACGTAGCCACTGGCCGCGTTTTCGAGGATGAGGGCTGGACACTGACAGACCCTCAGAGCCCAGAGCCTTCCCTCGTGAGGGCCGTCTACGCCAACAAGAAGTTCAATCCCAGGGATGACCTCAGCGGCATTTACAAATATGCGGACTGGATGCCCATACGCAGGATACTCAAGAATTCCTGTGCTCCCGTGACTTACAGGTCGAGGGGATTGGCCAAGTTCCTCGGGCTCGAAAATCTTTACGTCACTTTCTCCGGTTACAATCCGCGAAAGGGCGCCAGGTTCAACACCTGTTCGTTCAAGGAGACCGAGGCCTTCACCGTATGCGCCAGGATGCCTAAAAAAGAAGACAGGGTTCTCATAGTCCAGTCCGCAGGCAACACCGCAAGGGCCTTCGCCCAGATTTGCTCCGACAACGATATTCCCGTAGTCATCTGCATACCCGAGGACAGCAAGCACGACCTGTGGTTCCACAAGAAGCTCGACCGCTGCGTAAAACTTTTAGCCGTACCCCACGGTTGCGATTATTATGACGCGATACGTCTGGGCGAGAAACTTGCCAGGAATCCCCGTTTCTTCCTCGAGGGCGGAGCCAAGAATGTGGCAAGGCGCGACGGTATGGGCACGACCATCCTGAGTTGCGTGGAGCAGATGCACAGGATACCCGATGCATATTTCCAGGCCGTAGGTTCGGGAACGGGAGCGATTGCCGCATGGGAAAACGCCGAAAGGCTTGCAGAAGACGGCCGCTTCGGAGAGAACAACATGAGGGTCTATGTGGCACAGAACACCCCCTTCACGCTTATTCACGATTCATGGCAGGCCCGTTCAAGGGCATTGGCCGAGCTTGACCCCGAGGAAGGCCGCCACAAAGCCGAAATAATACTCGCCAAGGTACTTGCCAACCGTCAGCCGCCCTACGGACTTGCCGGCGGAGTTTTCGATGTGCTGGAAAAGAGCCACGGCGACACCTTCGCAGTGACCAATGACGACATAATGTACTGGCTGCTGCAGTTCAGGAATCTCGAAGGCATTGACCTCCTTCCCGCATCCTGTGCGGCCGTCCATGCCCTGGCCCAGGCCACGAAAGAGGGCAAGGTAAGAAAGGACGAGTACATTATGCTCAACTGCACCGGAGGCGGTACTCTCGGTTCCATGAGCAAGGGCTACGTGTTCAAGGAGCCCGACCTTGTCCTGAGTCCTGACCTTCCGGAGGAAGAGTTGATTGCCGCGGTCGACAGCCTCTTCTGACGTTTCTGCAGGCAATTTTTACAGCGTTATCGCAATGCTCAGGCTTACTCCGTATTGTCCTGCAAGGCTTTTGCGTACATTCTCCTCCAAAACATAGCCCGGACGCTCCGGATTGAGTATAGACGGCGAAGATAGCGCGGCGTGAACGGTAAGCAGCAGTTCTATACTCCATCTGGGTGTGAGGGCGAAACGATACCCTCCTCCGAGGTTTCCCAAGCCGTAGCTCGTGCTGTGGAGAGTCGCGGGTACGCCGAAGCCGACCCCGGTTTCAAGAAAACACAGGAATCCGTCTTCACCGGGCAGGGCGAAACTGTAGCCTGCACGCAGAAGCAGCGGCACCATCCTGTTGTCTTCGGAAATTCCGCAATAGCCCCCGTACACCGCAAGTTCTATCCTGTCCGTGAGCAGATAACCCGCCCCCACGGCGAGCATCCCGTTCGGGTTTATATCGAAGCCCCTGCCGGCCAGGTTCAGCCTGTAACCTTCCTCGCTCAGAAAATTGTAATGGTAATGGCTGTAGAGGGTCTGCAGATAGCCCCATTCGCAATGAAATCTCAGCCTGTCTATAAAGCGGCTACTGTTTCCCTCACCGGTCGGCATGGCGGCACGGGAAAGCGAGGGACAGCATAGTGCCCCAAGGAACAACAGCGCTCCCGCCACGACTGTGCAACTTTTTTTACCAAGTATCGACATAGCCTGCTGAGTTTAGAAACTGTACATTATCCTGACACGGGGAAATATGGCCTGGAACACGCCGTTACGATAGAAAGACAGGTAGAACTCGGCGCTTTCCGGGTCCGTGCGCAAATGGAATCCCGGGTACAGGCTGAAGCCGAAGTCAATGACAGCGCGACGCGGAAAATCGAAGCGCAGTCCCACATTTCCGGCCAGGGCGACGGCCACTCCCATGGGATTTTCGAGCGGAAGGTTGGAACTCACGAAAATGCCGCCTTCATTGTCATGTACATAGCCGGCGGCCACTCCCGCACCGAGATGCAGCCTCATTCCGAACCAGTCATGTTCGTATGCATAAAGGACATAATCGTGGGTATAGGACAGCATTAGCCCCATATCATCGCTGCGGCCGGCAGCAACTCCGTAGAGGTCCGTCCGCAGGGTAATGATGTCAATCTGGTCAATCTCGTCATCCGCCAACTCCGCCGTGAGTCCGAATCCGAGTACGGTGCTGAACAGCCCGACACTGCGGACCTGCGCAGAGGCATGACAACAAAAAAGCGCCAAAACAGACGACGCTATAATGACGGCACGGGCTAGTTTCATAGACTCCCGAAGATAGGCAGTTTTTTGTTTTTTTCCTATTTAAGCAGTATTTTCGCTCTAGTGTTAACTAAAATTTATAACCTCAAATGTCTATTGAGATAAAAGAAGTCCGCAACAGAAGACAACTCAGGAAATTCGTCAATTTCCCCGAAAGGCTGTATAAAAACAATCCATACTATGTACCGCCCCTCGTCTTCGACCAGATGGATACTCTGGACCCGAAAAATGCTGCGGCAAAAGAGTTCTGCGACTGGAAACTGTACCTCGCCTACAAGGACGGCAAGCCGGCAGGCCGCGTGGCAGCCATAGTCAACAAGCTTGCCAACAAGCAGTGGAATCACAATCAAGTCAGGTTCGGATGGTATGACTTCATCAATGACCCCGAGGTCGCTGAAGCCCTTATGGAGAAGGTCTGCGAGTTCGGCCGCAAATATGGTATGGAAGCCGTGGTCGGGCCTCTCGGTTTTACCGATTTCGACCCCGAGGGGCTGCTCGTCGAGGGTTACGACAGGCTCAGCACCATGGCCCTGATTTACAATCACCCCTACTACGTGGACATCATCGAGAACATGGGCTTTGTCAAGGACGCCGACTGGATAGAGTACAAGATTTACATTCCGGAGCAGCTTCCAGACAGGATTGACCGCGTGATGAACCTCATCCAGGAGCGCTACGATGTCCATATCAGGCCCATAACCCGTAAGATTATCAAGCAGGAGGACTACGGCCACAAGATGTTCAAAGCTATCAACAAGTGCTACAAGGACCTTTACAACTTCACCGTCCTCCCAGACGGCATGGCCGACAAGTATCTCGATTTCTACCTCAGCATTCTCGACCTCAGGTATATTTCGGTGGTTGAAAACAACAGGAACGAACTCGTGGCTTTCGGCGTAACCATGCCCTCGATAGTCAGGGCCCTGCAGAAATCCCGCGGCAAGCTCTTCCCTTTCGGCTGGTGGTGGATACTCAAGTCGCTTTTCTGGAAGCGGGAAGAAGGTGTGGAATTGCTCCTCGTAGGAGTTTTGCCCGAATATCAGAACACGGGAATCCTCTCCATGGTCCAGGCCGACATGTTCAAAAAATACTGCAAGTTCGGCGTGAAATGGGCTGAGTCAAACGCCATACTCGAGACAAATGTGAAGAATCAGGGCCAGTTCAGGGATTACGACCCCGAATGCAAGAAAAGAAGGCGCTCTTATATCAAACGGCTTGATTGTTAGGAGACGAAACAAAAATGTCTGGTTCTATAACAAAAATGTTGCCTCCCCTTCCGGAGAGGATGCGGCCGAAAACCCTGTCGGATTACGTCGGACAGAAGCATCTTGTGGGAGAAGGCTGCATTCTGAGGAACATGATAGATTCAGGCAATCTCTCCTCCTTCATACTTTGGGGCCCTCCGGGAGTTGGAAAGACCACCCTTGCGCGAATAATTTCCCATACTTTGGACCGGGAATTCTACACCCTTTCGGCAGTGAGTTCCGGAGTGAAGGATGTCAGGGAGGTCATAGATGCGGCCAAGAAAAACATCTTTTCCAGAGCGGGTGCGCCTGTCCTCTTTATAGACGAAATCCACAGGTTCAACAAGGCCCAGCAGGATGCCCTGCTCGGGGCCGTCGAGTCCGGCACGGTAGTCCTGATCGGTGCGACCACTGAAAACCCCTCCTTCGAGGTAATCTCTCCCCTGCTCTCCCGCTGCCAGGTCTTCGTGCTGAAGCCTCTGGATGTCGAAGACCTCGATGTGCTCGTCCAAAGAGCCATTGGCGAGGACGAACTTCTGAAGTACAGGCAGATAGAACTGCGCGAAAAGGAAGCCCTTTTCCGCCAGAGCGGAGGGGATGCCCGCAAGCTGCTCAACATACTCGAGATAGTCGTGGATTCCTTGGGCGACAAGGACCCCGTGGTGATAGACAATCACAATGTGACCGCCTGCCTGCAGCAGAGCACGGCAATTTACGACAAGGACGGGGAGATGCACTATGACATCATTTCGGCCTTTATAAAGAGTGTGCGCGGCTCGGACCCCAACGCCGCCGTTTATTGGATGGCAAGAATGCTCGATGCCGGCGAAGACCCTCTGTTCATTGCCCGGCGGCTCTGTATACTGGCAGCGGAAGACGTGGGCCTGGCGAATCCCAACGCCCTGCTGCTCGCGGATGCCACTTTCAGAATAGTCCATTCCATAGGTATGCCTGAGGCGCGTATTCCATTGAGTGAGTGTGCAATATATCTTGCAAGCTCCCCCAAGAGCAATTCGGCCTATCTGGCGGTTGACGCCGCGCTACAGGCAGCCAGGAGCGGGGGCAATGCCCCGGTACCGCTGTATCTGCGCAATGCGCCTACAAAACTCATGGAGGATTTGGGCTATGCCGACGGCTACAAATATGCCCACGATTATCCCGGACATTTCACCGAACTCGAATTCATGCCTCAGGAACTGAAAGGAAGGGTTTTCTACGAACCCCAGCCCAACAGGCACGAAGACACTCTCAAGGCCTATCTCCGGTCCTGCTGGCCCAAATACTACGGCAAGTGAATATTCCGGAAACAGTTGCAGCCCAGAAGGCTTTCTTCCGCAGCGGAGCCACCCTGTCCCTCGATTTCAGGCGCAGACAGCTCCGTCTTCTCCTCGATTTGCTTGTACGCAGGGAACAGGAGATATGCTCGGCCCTGCATGAGGACCTGCACAAATCGCCCGAGGAGGCCTATATGACAGAGATAAGCATGGTGCGCGGAGAAATCCGGGACCAGCTCGGGCATCTGAAAAAGTGGTCGTCAAAACACAGGGTCTCCACTCCCCTTGCACACTTCCCCTCCCGGGCTTATACCCTTGCGGAACCCCTCGGGACAGTGCTGATAGTATCCCCGTGGAATTATCCTGTCCAGCTGCTTCTCAGTCCCCTTGCCGGGGCTGTTGCAGCGGGCTGCACTGCGGTACTCAAAAGCTCGCCGGCGGCTCCGGCTGTCTCCGCCGTACTGCGTTCCATAATTTCGGAGAATTTTCCTCCTGAATACATCTCGCTTTTCGAGGGGCACAGGGATGTGAACGAAGAACTTTTCTCGCAACGCTTCGACCTCATCTTCTTCACCGGCAGTCCGGCCCTCGGAAAGACCGTCATGTCGGCCGCCGCAAGGAATCTCACACCGGTGATACTGGAACTCGGCGGAAAAAGCCCCTGCATAGTCGACAGTTCCGCCTACCTGAAAGTGGCCGCAAGGAGGATAATCTGGGGAAAGTCCCTGAATTCCGGCCAGACCTGCATAGCACCGGACTATCTGTTGGTTCACGAGGGACTGAAAGAGGACTTTGTAAAGGCTTTCCGGGCCGCCGTGGCCGAACTCTATCCCGGGGGCGTGGAGACAAGTCCCCATTACGCCCGCATAGTCAGCGACAAGGCGTTCAACCGCCTGCTTTCGTACCTCGATGAGGGGAAAATCCTCGCCGGAGGCCGCTACGATGCGGCGACGCGTTTCATGGAGCCTACCCTGTTGGAGCTCTCCGGAAGGGACGGGGAGTCTGTCCCGCACGGAGCACGGGTAATGCAGGAAGAGATATTCGGACCTGTCTTTCCCCTGATCAGTTTCAGCAGGCTCGAGGAGGCCGTGGAAATCGTGAATTCGGGAGAGAAGCCCTTGGCCCTGTATTACTTCGGGGATGTAGTAAGCGGAGAGAAGTTAGCTGCGCGCTGCAGTTCCGGCGGGGCGTGCATCAATGACACGGTCATGCACATAGCCAACAGGAACCTGCCTTTCGGCGGTGTGGGCAATTCCGGAATGGGAGCCTACCACGGCCGGCAGAGTTTCATGGCCTTCTCGCATCTGCGCTCCTTCTGCGTCACGCCCACCTGGGCGGACATGCCTTTCCGTTATATGCCCTACCGTTTCATCGGGCTGATACGCAAGATATTGAAGTAGGCCAAGCCCCGCCCGGCAATGCGCGCAGGTCAGGGCGTAGGAATCCTGAGCTTCTGGCCGGGACGAATCCTGTCGCTGGTCAGGCCGTTGAAGGTCCTGATATTTTGGGCGCTGACTCCGGGGTAATTCTTGGCTATGGTATAGAGCGAGTCCCCGCTCTTGACAGTGTACACCTCTCCCGAGAACTGCTGGCTGCCCGCATTCGAGGCTACCTGCGTCGAAGAAGCCGAAGAAGCTGAGGAGGAGGATGCCGTGGAACTGCTTGCGGAAGATGCGGCAGGAACCTTGGTGGCCCCGTAGATATACAGCGTCTGGCCTACACGTATGTTAGATGACCTCAGGTTGTTCCAGCTCTTGAGCTGATTTACCGTGACTCCGTAACGCGAGGCTATCTTGCCCAGATAATCACCGCTGCGCACCTTGTAGGCGATACGGCCGTCGTTCTTGACGGCATTGGCCACCTCCCTCTGCACCCTGCTGCTCATAAGCGAATCTGCCTTGTAGGCGTAGAGCGTTTCCATGGGAGTGTCCACAAAGGCCGAAGTCCAGCTGTAGGGCAGCTTGAGTATGTAGTCGTGGCTGTTGCCGGGAACTATATCGTGCAGGTACTGGGGATTGAGGTTGCGTATGTCTTCGAGCGGCACTCCCACCACAGAACTTATCTGCTCGAAATGCAGGTTGCGCTTAATTACAAAGGTGTCCACCATGGCCGGCATTCCCACTTCCTGGGGAACTATGCCGTATTCCTTCCAATAGGTCATGGCGTACATCGCGCCCACGAAAGCCGGGACATAACCCCTGGTTTCGCGCGGCAGGTAAGGGTAGATGCTCCAGAAATCACGTTTGCCCCCTGCCCTGCGTATGGCCTTGGAGACATTGCCCGCCCCGCAGTTGTAGGAACTTATGGCCAAGGCCCAGTCGCCGAAGATAGTGTAGGAGTCGCGAAGATAGCGTGCCGCGGCGTCCACGGATTTTTCCACATCCAGTCTCTCGTCGACGTATGAATTGATTTCCAGTCCGTAAGTCTTGGCGGTATTGTACATGAACTGCCACATTCCGCGTGCTCCGGCCCGGGAGAGGGCCACGGGATTGAGCATCGACTCCACCACGGCCATATATTTGAGTTCATCGGGCAGGCCGTAACGGGCGAAGGCCTCCTCGAACATGGGGAAATAGTACTCGCTCAGGCCCATCACCCTGCCCATACGGCTGTTCATGCGCTCCGAATAGAGGACTATATAGTTCTTCACCACGCTGTTGTACGGGAGGGATATGAATGAGTTCATGGCTTCAAGCCGGCGTATCATTTCCTCCTCGCTCACATCCGAGCTGAAGCGCAGGGAATCCATGTCATACTCCTCGAAGACATTGAAATTGCCTGAGAAAGAGTTGCGGTACCACAGGTGGAGCAGGCTGTCGGTGACTTCCGGGGTATATTCGTATCCGGTCTCGATGCTCTCCGCAGGGGCATTCCCGTCGAGCAGGGCAATGAGCTCCGATTCGGCATCGGTGGCTATGGCCTGGAGGCTGTCCACGAGTGTCTGCAGCGAGTCAAGCCGGGCTCTCAGCAGCCCGTTCTCGGCAATCGCCGCCTTTTTCGACATGGACTTGCGGCCGAAATAATCCTGGGCGTACACTGTCTGCAAGCCCAGGGCGCATATAATCAGAAGAAGGAGTTTGAATCTGTGCATTTGTCGCCTTTTTAAAATTTGAAGCCGAATTTCAGACCGACGGCAGAGGTCTGGGGGGAAGTCATGGCGAGCTGGTAGTCCGACGAAATCACCGTCGGGGTGATATTCATGGACAGGTCGTCGCTGATTTCGAAATGATGCATGTAAGAGAACACGTTGGCATCGAATATCTGCAGCAGATAGACGGCCGCGATAGCCAGCAGGGAATAGTCCCTGTAGCGCCGGTAGATGTTGCGGTAATACAGGGCGGTGCTCGCCGTAATCGGACCGTCGTAGGTCGCGCTGTTTTCCGTGGCATCAAGATATATGGACCTGAAACGCTGGAAATTCTTTGCGCAGTCGGAGTAGTAGTGAACGCCGAAAGCCATTAGACCCAGGTATATGGGCACTTTCCAGTATTCGCCGTTGTAAATCTGGCCTAATCCGGGTAGCAGTATGGAATAGAGGGTCGCCTTGCCGGCGTGAGGATAATTGGAGGGCTTGTAACTGATGACTCCGTCCATGAGTGTGGCCCAATATGCCACTCCCGCACCGACAAAACACCAGGTGGCCGCGTTGGAATTGCCCTGGCTGTTGAAATATATACCTGCTCCTATGCAGCCTCCTATCGAACCGTAGACCAGGGGGAGCTTCCAGTATTGGCGGTTGTAAATCTGGCTTCCCCCGACAAAGACGGTCGAGCCGGCGAACATGGTCCCTATCTTCATGGTATTCTTGTGGCCGAGGGCCCCGAAATACTCCCTGAACGAGAACATGACATCGGTGGAGTCCGAGCCGGAGGTGGAGGTGGTGTCCGCATTGTACTGCTGGGTAAAGGCCTCCTCACGGAACTGCGCCGAAGCCTCGGTGCCGCAGAAGATAGCGCACAACAGCGGAAGCAATATGAAGAAATATTTCCGGTGATTCATCAGAACTTCTTATCTTCCAATGCTTTGACAAAGTTGCGCACTTCCTCGTCCGAATTGAAGCGTATGGTCATGGTCCCCTTCCCGGCCGAACTTCTCTTGAGCGATATTTCGTTGGAAAAATACTTGCCTATATGGTCCAGCAGGCGGTAATAATCCTCGGTCAATTCCTGCGGAGCCTTCTTGTTTTGCGGCTTCTCAGCGGCATTCTCCTGTTGCAGTTTGCGTACTATGTCCTCGAGTGCCCTGACGGAGAGTCCGTCGCGTATCACGAGGTCGCAAAGCTGTTCCTGATCCGTGGGGTTTTCCACGCTGAGTATGGCCTTGGCGTGGCCGGCACTGAGCAGGCCCACCTTGATGTCATGCTGGACTTTTGCGGGAAGTTTCAGCAGCCTTATGGTATTGGCCACTGTCGCCCTTTTCTTTCCCACCCTGTCCGCCAGTTCCTCCTGGGTCATGCGGCACTCGTCGATGAGACGCTGGTAACTGAGGGCCAGCTCTATGGGGTCGAGGTTCTCCCTCTGGACGTTCTCCACTATCGCCATCTCGAGCATGCCCTGGTCGTCGGTATCCCTGATGTATGCGGGGATGGTCTCCATACCTGCGACCCTGCAGGCCTTGTAGCGGCGTTCTCCGCTGATTATCTGGTAACGGTTTTCCCCTACCCGCCTGACAGTGATGGGTTGGATCAGCCCGAGAGTGCGTATTGACGTCACAAGCTCCTGCAGGGTCTCCTCGTCGAAGGAGGTCCTGGGCTGGAAGGGGTTAGGTTCTATCATGTCTACGGGAATGCGGAGTATGTCCGCCGTATTCGCCTGCCTGCCCTTGGTCCCCACAAGTTCCTTGTTCACATATCCTACCGGGCTGCGAAGCTGGTCGGCGTTGGGGATTTCTCCGAGAAGGGCACCCAGTCCCTTGCCTATACCGCGTGGTTCTCTACTCATACCTTTTGTCCGTTATGTTCCATGACCTCGCGTGCAAGATTGAGATAATTGCTGGAACCGTTGCACATAATGTCGTATAAAAGAATGGGTTTTCCGTGAGACGGGGCCTCCGAGAGGCGTATGTTGCGCTGTACCACAGTCTTGAACACAAGGTCGCGGAAGTGCTCCCTGAGTTCGGCAAGTATCTGGGGGTGCATTTTGGTCCGTCCGTCGAACATGGTGACCACGAAACCTTCGATTGCGAGCGAGGGGTTCACTCCGCCCTGAACGAGCCTTATGGTCTGGAGCAGTTTCCCGAGACCCTCGAGAGCGAAAAATTCAGGCTGTACGGGTATCATCACGGAGTCCGCCGCCGTCAGGGCGTTCACAGTAATGAGTCCGAGTGAGGGCGAGCAATCGATGATAATGTAGTCGTAGTTGTCGCGTATGGGGTCTATAACCTTCTTCATCAGCGACTCCCTCTCGTCCGCTTCGAGAAGTTCGATTTCCGCGCCGACGAGGTTTATGTGGGAGGGTATCATCTGGAGATTCTCTATCTCCGTCTGGATAAGCGCGTCCGTGATGTCGATTTCCCCTATCATCGCCTCATACAGAGTGCGTTGCTCGTCGTTGTCCGGAGAAAAATTTAGCCCGGATGTGGTGTTCGCCTGCGGATCCGCGTCTATGACAAGCACTTTTTTTTCAAGAACGGCGAGTGACGCCGCAAGGTTGATGGCCGTAGTGGTCTTCCCCACCCCACCTTTCTGATTGGCTATTGCTATAACTTTTCCCATACTTAAAACACAGAGTACAAATCTAACAATTTATTCCTATTTTTGCCGCATGCCACAAGCAAAAAACGATTCTTATTTCTTTATAGTGAACCCGCGTGCCGGCTCGGGAAAGACCATGTATAACTGGCTTCCAGCCGAACACAAACTCGCCAGGCTCGGCATACCCTTCGACACGGCGATGACCGACCACAAACGTCACGCCACAGCCATAGCCCGCAAGGCCGCCGAAGACGGATACAGGAAAATTATTGCGGTAGGCGGTGACGGTTCGCTGCACGAGACCTTCAACGGCATCTGTTCATGGTGCGAATCCACGGGAACCCCCACGGAGGACTTCCTTATAGGAGTGGTGCCCATAGGCTCCGGCAACGACTGGATACGCTCGCTCGGCGTGCCCAACGACACCCTCGAGGTGGTCGAACTCATACATAAGGGCTATTCCACCGAAATGGACGTAATACGCGTCAAGAGCAGCGGAGGGCGTACAGCCTACATGGCCAACATAGGCGGGGTGGGTTTCGATTCGCATGTGTGCAAAAGGGTTAATTCCCAGAAGGAAAGCGGCAGAAGGGGCAAGTTGATATATCTGAATTCGTTGAGATATACCATATTCAATCTTAAACCCATAAATATCAGCATTATAGCCGACGGAGAAGTGGCTTACACCGGACTGTGCTATTCGGTCGCCATGGGCAACGGACGCTATTCGGGCAGCGGAATGCGCCAGGTCCCCCTTGCCAGGATGGACGACGGGCTGGTGGACTATGCCATCATTCCCAAGGCCCCTCTCTCCAAAATCGTCAAGGAAATCCACCGTCTGTTCAACGGAACCCTGCACCGCTCGGAGTATGTCATCAGTGGCAGATGCAGTTCCCTCCAGATTGTACCCATGGACGGAAATTCTGCGGATATTTTCGAAATCGACGGGGAAATCGAAGGCGAGCTGCCGCTCTCAGCCGAATTCAGCGGCCACAGAATCAGCGTTGTGTGCGGAGAGAAAGGCGCGATATGACGTAGCCCGCCAGTTTGGCGCAGCCATAGCCCGCCGCTGCCCCTACAGCAAAGCCCACGAGGACATCCCCAAGGAAATGCTGTCCCGCGAAGATGCGGCTGGTTCCGACCAGGATCCCCCATATACAGACAGGCCAGGCATAGCCGCGGTAGCGCAGGCGTTTGTCATTTCTGAAACCCAGGGACGAGCACACGGCAAAGCCCAGGGCATTCGCGGCGTGTGCGGAATAAAAGCCGTATTTGTACCATTCGCTCTTGCCTCCGAGTTCATGAAGTCCGCAGGCCAGCATGTAGTCGTCCCAGCAGGGTCTGAGTCTCTCGAAGCCCTCCTTGGTGATGTTTGCGAGCTGGTCGCATATCACTACTGTCAGCACGCACGAGAGGGTGACGATGAGGGCTCTCTTCCAGCCGAGGCGTATGAACAGAAAAACCATTACCGCAAGGTAGAGCGGAAACCATATTTCCTTGTTGGAGAAGATGAGCCAAATCTGGTCGCTGAAGGGAGAATGGAGCGAATTTATCGCGAGGGTGGCACACTTGTCGGCGTTCTCGAGTATCTCCAGAAACCCTAATCTTGCAGTGTCTTCCATAAGAGGTCCTTTAATCTGTCTATTCCGTAGCCCGTGCTCGAAGATATGAATACGTGAGGTACGCCCTCGGGCAGGGCGGACTCTATTTCCTTTTCAATCTCCCTGTCGATGAGGTCACATTTCGTGACGGCCAGAACGCGCTGCTTGGCCATGAGTTCGGGATTGTACTGCTCCAGTTCGCCGAGCAGGGTACGGTATGCACCTGCAATGTCGTCCTCCTCCACGCTTATCATGAACAACAGCACCGAGTTGCGCTCTATGTGTCGGAGGAAGCGTATACCTATGCCCCTGCCCTCATGGGCTCCTTCTATGATGCCGGGAATGTCGGCCATAACGAAGGACCTGCCGTCACGGTATCTGACTATGCCGAGATTGGGTTCGAGCGTGGTGAAGGCGTAGGAGGCTATTTTGGGCTTGGCGGCTGTGACTGTGCTCAGCAGCGTAGACTTGCCGGCATTGGGAAAGCCCACAAGACCCACATCTGCAAGCAACTTGAGCTCAAGGATATAGATGCCCTCCTGACCTTCCTCTCCCGGCTGGGCATAGCGCGGGGTCTGCTGGGTCGGGGACTTGAAGTTGGTGTTGCCCAGGCCTCCCCGTCCTCCCTTGCAGAGGATTTTCTCGTCTCCCGGCTCAATCAGTTCGAAAAGGGTCTCCCCGGTCTCCGAATCCCTGGCTACAGTCCCGACAGGCACTTCGAGCACTATGTCCTTGCCGTTCTTGCCCGTCCGGGTGGCGGCTCCGCCCGGTTCACCGTCGTCCGCCTTGATATGCTTGCGGTATTTGAGGTGGATGAGGGTCCAGAATTGCGGATTGGCACGGAGTATAATGTGTCCTCCCCTGCCGCCGTCACCGCCGTCGGGACCGCCCTTGGGTACATACTTCGCCCTGTGCAGGTGGGCCGAACCGGCGCCCCCGTGGCCTGATTTGCAATATATCTTTACGTAGTCTATGAAATTGGAGTCGGGCATACTGTCTTGTGCAATACGGAGCGCAAAGATAAGCAAATAAATCCGAAGCCGCGATGGTCCGGCGTGAAGCCCGGGAAAAGAAAAATCCGTCCCCTTCAAATTCTGGCACAACTTATGACGGTAAGGCCGGAGTTTTGGTGAAAGTGCCCGAAACTATCGGCTGAAAGACAAAGCTTTTCGTGAATCCGCCCCGAATATGACAGGGAACGAAGGTTTCCGCTGACACGATATAGCGCATATAGTGGCTGCGGCAGTAAAGAAAAAAATGATTAAATTTGCGAAATAGCCCGAACGTTAATATACACAACCAATATGACTACTAAAACTTATCTTGCTGTAGATCTTGGAGCCACAAGTGGAAGGACTATCATCGCCACCTTCGACGGCAAAAAGATTGAAATGCGTGAACTTACCCGTTTCAAGCATCCAATGATTCCCCTCGGAGGGCATCTTTTCTGGGATCTCCCCTACCTCTACAATGAGATTCTGCAGGCAATCACCAAAGCAGTCAGGGAAGGCATCAAAATCGAGTCCATAGGCATAGATTCCTGGGGCTGCGATTTCGCTTTCTTCGGCAAGGACGGTGAGCTCCTCGGTCTCCCCTACTGTTACAGGGACCCCCACACCGACGGGGCCATAGAGCGCTATATGAAAATGCACGACAAGAGGGAGGTCTACGAAAAGACAGGTATCCAGTTCATGGATTTCAACTCCCTTTTCCAGCTTGACACCCTGCGCCACAACGGCTGCTGCGCCCTGGAGGATGCCGACAAGATACTCTTCATCCCCGATGCACTCATATATATGCTTACCGGAAAGGCTATATGCGAGTACACGGTGGCATCCACTTCCCAGCTGCTCGACCCCAACACCCGCGACCTCGACAAGTCCCTGCTGATGAGCATAGGTTTGCAGCGCGAGCAGTTCGGCGAGATGACTGAGCCGGGTACGGTAATCGGTCCTCTGACCAAGCAGCTCCAGGACGCCACAGGTCTCGGACCCGAGGTGAACGTGGTGGCCATAGCCTCCCACGATACCGCTTCTGCAGTTGTCGCTGTTCCCGCAAAGAACGCCGAATATGCCTACCTGAGCTGCGGCACCTGGTCCCTCATGGGTATAGAATCGCCCCATCCTATCATTACTGACGAAAGTTACAGGCTGAACTTCACCAACGAGGGAGGCATCGAGGGCACGACAAGGTTCCTCAAGAATATCTGCGGTCTCTGGCTCTTCGAGCAGTGCCGCCTGGAGTTCAAGAACGTCCCCGAGAACGTAGCCGAACTGGCCGCACTCTGCGAGACCACCAAGTTCGCTTCCATTATCAACCCGGACGACCCCTCTTTCGCACACCCTGTCTCCATGACCAAGGCCATAGACGAATACTGCGAGCGTACCGGACAGATAGTGCCCAAGACCCCCGCCGAGTATCTGCGCTGCATTTACATCAGTCTTGCGCACCGCTACACGGCCATCATAGACCTTCTCCGCGGCATGTCGCCCAATGATATCAAGTGTCTGCACGTCATTGGCGGAGGTTCCAACAACAAGTACCTCATGCAGTTTACGGCCGACGCCCTGCAGATGCCGGTAATCTGCGGGCCTACCGAGGGTACGGCTCTGGGAAACGTGCTCATGCAGATAAAGGCCCAGGGTCTGGTAGGCTCACTTCCTGAAATGCGCAAGATAGTCGCCAATTCAGTCGAACTGAAAGAATATCATCCAAACAAATAATTAAGACAAGCAACATGAAAGAATCAGTAAACAAAGCTTACGCAATCGCCAGGGAGCGCTACGCCGAACTTGGTGTTGACACCGAGAAGGTTCTCGGCCAAATGCAGGATTTCCACCTTTCAATGCACTGCTGGCAGGCAGACGACGTGAAGGGATTCGAGGTACAGGCCGGTGCCCTCTCGGGAGGCATACAGTCTACCGGAAATTATCCGGGAGCGGCACGCAATATCAACGAGTTGCGTGAAGATGTTCTCAAGGCGAAGTCACTCATCCCCGGAACCCACCGTCTCAACCTCCACGAGATTTACGGCGATT
>CAZMTY010000033.1:0-18600 GCA_964569595.1 uncultured Muribaculaceae bacterium | reverse complement strand
GCCTCGTAGGCTATTTCAATGGCATTGTCCTCCGTAAGCGTATAGGTGACGAAGGCCGTTACCGCCCCGGGGAAATCATTGTCGCCGTCCGGAGAATCCATACGCAGACGTATGGAATTGTCGCTCAGTTCGACGAGCTCGTAGCTCTGGTACTGCCATCCAGTAGGGCCGCCGTGCAGGCAGTGGCCGAAATTGTTGCGGGGCAACTGATATTCAACGCCGTCCAAAGTGAAACGGCCCTGGTTGATGCGGTTGGCATAACGTCCTATGGCCGCGCCGAAATCGCTGGCATTGTTTTCCGGATAATAATCTTCCACCTTGTCGAAACCGAGCACGACGTCGCGGACCACGCCGTTTCTGTCAGGGAGCTCAATGGAAACGATACGCCCGCCGTAGTTGGTGACGCTGACCACCATTCCATTGTCATTCTTAAGGGTATAGATCCGGTCGGCCTGGGACGCCTCCTGCGTGCATGCCGCCGCAAGCAACATGACACATACACCTAAAGTGCAATACTGAAATGTCTTCATATATGATAAATTAACTTTACTCTCAAAGTCTTTCCGCCCCTGCTTGCCCGAAAACAATACGGACGGGACGGCTCAAGCCACGACAACTCTGCAGACAAGGTTCCGGAATGCGGAAAAATCACAGAAATATAGTCATTTTCCGCCTTGGGACAAAATAAACCCACCCCCGATTGAAGAGAGTGGGCCAAAACAAAGCGGTTTCGGAACCTTAGAACCTGTATTTGATACCAAGGCCAAAGCCGTCCCAGCCGAAGTAGTTGGCTCCGGCGAAGTAAATCGCAGGTCTCCAGTCGAGGGAGAAGCTGAGAGGAACATTGGGAACACAGAACTCTGCGCCAATCTGCCCCACAACTGCAGCTACGAAGACGGTTGAGCTTGAATTGTTGGTATTGGCAAAACCGAGCTGTGCGCCGGGTCCTGCGTAGAAGTTGAAGTAACCGGCACTTCCGAGATTGAAATCATAGATTCCGGTCAGACGGAAGCCGTTGCTCATGAAACCGAGGTCGAGCTCAACGAAATTGTAGCCCCCGGCATAATTCTGATAGGTCACTTCTGCGCCGTAGCCTACACGGACACCGATAGCCTTGGGCTGGGCGACTGCCGACACGGTAAATGCCAGAGCGGCAGCCAAAACAATCAATAACTTTTTCATAATATCGTATTTAGGGATTTATACCATTCCTGAAAAACCTAAAAACGCCATTGCCATGATGCTGACGGTAATCAGCGCAATGGGAAGGCCCCTGAAGGCCTTGGGCACATCGCTCATCGCAAGCTGCTCCCTGAGGCCGGCGAAGAGGCACATGGCCAGTCCGTAGCCGAGAGAGGTGGCCAGAGCATAGACTGTCGCCCCTCCGAGATTGAGCAGGTGTGGAGCCCCGCCCCCGAAGGCAAATTCCTTGGTTACCACGGTAATCGCCACGCCAAGCACGGCACAGTTCGTAGTAATCAGGGGAAGGAAGATTCCGAGGGCCTGATACAGCGACGGGCTCACCTTCTTGAGCACGATTTCCACCATCTGCACGAGGGCCGCTATCACGAGTATGAACGAAATCGTCTGCAGGAACTCCAGGCCGAAGGGAGCAAGCAGATAACTGTTCAAAAGGTAGGTCACCACCGTCGCCATGGTTATCACGAAGCACACGGCCCCGGACATTCCGACTGCGGTCGACAATTTGTTGGACACGCCCAGGAACGGACAGATGCCAAGGAACTGGGCAAGCAGGATATTGTTTACAAATATCGCTGATACTATGATAAGAAGATACTCTCCCATCCTGATTACTTTTTGGCAAGGAACTTATTGAACAGCACCATGAGATAGCCCATGGCCATAAAGGCACCCGGTGCCAGCACGAATGCGAGTATGCCGTCGCCCGTGATGAATTTCCACCCGAAGATAGAGCCGTTGCCGAGAATTTCCCGTACCGCACCCAACACGGTCAGCGACAAAGTGAAACCTATACCGCTACCCAGGCCGTCGAGGGCCGAATCCAGCACGGTGTTCTTGTTCGCAAAGGCTTCTGCCCGTCCGAGGACTATACAGTTCACCACAATCAGCGGGATGAACAGACCGAGAGTCTCATATACGGCCGGCACGAAAGCCTGCATCACCAACTGAAGCACCGTCACAAAGGTAGCAATAATCACGATATACACCGGAATGCGGACCTTGTCGGGCACGAGCGGGGCCACGAGCGAGATTACCACGTTGCTCATGAACAGCACGAACATCGTCGCAATACCCATTTCGACACCGTTGATGGCGGAAGTCGTGGTCGCAAGCGTAGGACACATGCCCAATGCCAGGACGAAGGTCGGGTTCTCCTTTATCAACCCGTTTGTTATCAATGAAAGTTTACTCATTTTCTGTCCTCCTTATTCACTTGCAGTTACAGCATTGAATACATCCAAAGCCCTGGACACCGCCGCAGCGTATGCCCTCGACGTAATGGTAGAGGCGGTAATTGCATCCACGTCACCGCCGTCTTTCTTGACGGCCAGCTTCTTGACCTCAGGGTCCCAGCCCTTGAACTGGTCGACGAAAGCCGGGTCGGACTCGCATTTGGCCCCCAGTCCGGGAGTCTCGCTCTGCGAAATCACCGTAGTATTGTAGATCTTGCCCTCCTCGTCTATGCCCACCATGACGGTAATGGGGCCGTTGAAGCCCACTGAGGAGCTGATTACCGCTACCCCTGAACCGGGCGCTGTGTAATAGGTGTACTCCGTTCCGTCCAAAGAAATCACGGACTCCTCCGCGTCACCCTCGAAAGGAGGCAGCACCTTGGATATGGACTGGTTGGTCTTGGCCTGCTGGGCGGCCGCTATAGGCTCCGCAGTCACGGCGTAGGACACGGCAAGAACGGCCGAGCACACGAGACACACGCCCGAGAGACAGAGCACCATGTTCAAAAGTGTAGATTTTGCTGCCATTGTCAGTTCCTCCCGTATTTTTTCTGGTGGAACCACATATTGAGCAGAGGAACCACACAGTTCATTATAAGTATCGCGAAGGACATTCCTTCAGGATATGAGCCGAAATAACGTATCAACATGACGATAACGCCTATGCCTATACCGTAGATAATTCCGCCTGTCCGGCTCATAGGGCTGGTCACGTAGTCTGTGGCCATGAAGCAGGCTCCGAGCACTACGCCGCCGGTCTTGAGATTGAACAGCACCCCGGTATAGAGAGTGGGGTCTATCGCATTGAATATGGCCGAGATTACGGCTATGCTGGCGAAGATACTCATCGGTATCCATATCTTCACGACCTTGCGGACAAGCAGGTAGACAAAGCCTGCGAGCAGGGCTATTACGGAAATCTCACCCGCAGAGCCGCCCACATCCGTCAGAAGCGTGGCCCATGTATAGTTGTTGGCCTCCATGAATTCGGGAATGGTATAGCCCGAAAGCAGGGCCTCCTTCAGCGCAGTCAGAGGGGTGGAGCCGGACACGGCGTCGACCACGGGGGCGAAACCGTCGGGCATGCTCCAGTCCGTCATGTAGGTCGGGAAGGAAATCAGGAGGAACACACGCGCCGTGATAGCCGGGTTGAACACATTCTGTCCCAGACCTCCGAAAGTCATTTTGGCGACTCCTATAGCCACTACCGCGCCTATGAAGATCACCCACCAGGGGGTCGTCGAAGGCAGGTTCATCGCCAAAAGCAGACCGGTAACCACCGCGGAGAGGTCGCATATAGTCGAAGGCTTGTGAAGCAGCCACTTGGTTATGGCCCATTCCAGTCCTACACAGGAGAGTACGCTTACCGCAAACACCAGCAGCGCCGCCCAACCGTAGAAGACCACCGACACCAGCACTGCGGGCATCAGCGCGATTATCACGTCGCGCATCAGGGTGCGGGTGGAAGTTTTTGCATGAATATGCGGAGACGGTGAAACTAATAATTTATTCATAGTCGTTTACTCGTCATTTTACGGCTTCCGCCGCCGCCTTCGCAGCTGCGGCCCTTGCCTTGATTATACCTAAAACATCCGATTTGGCCAGACGGATAACGTCGAGCAGAGGTATGTTGGCGGGACAGCTGTAAAGACAGCATCCGCACTCTATGCAGTCCTGGGCTGCATTCCTCTCCAATTCATCGTTGTTCCCGGCCTTGTACAGCTTGTTGAGCAGGAAAGGCTCCAGACCCATGGGGCAGCCGTCGGCACATTTTCCGCAACGTATGCACGGGCCCTCGGTCTTGCGCTTCGTAAAGGCTTCACTCAGATAGAGTATGGAAGACGAGCCCTTGAGCGTGGCCGCATCGGGATTGCTCACGGCCTTGCCCATCATGGGACCTCCGCTGACTATCTTCACTGCCTCCTCGGGCATACCCCCGGCCTGTTCCATAATATACGACATGGGAGTACCTATGCGATACAGGTAGTTGTGCATGCGCTCACCGGGCAGACAGTCTCCCGTCACGGTCAGAATATGGCTGACGAGGGGCTTGTTCTTCTGGACGGCTTCGTACACCGCGTAGGCCGTGGCCACGTTCTGCACCACCGCACCCGCATCTATGGGCAGGCAGCCGGAACGCACCTGACGGCGCAGGACGGCATCGATGAGCTGCTTCTCGCCTCCCTGAGGATAGCGTTTCTTCAGGGCAGCCACGCTTATATCAGGATAGCCGAGCCTGGAAATGGAAGCATTCAGGGCCTTGACAGCCTCGGGCTTGTTCTCCTCGACTCCTATGACGCAGGGGCAGCCCAAAACCTTCTGCATAATGGCAGAACCGACCACAATCTCGTCCGGATGCTCCACCATGAGACGGTAGTCGCCGGTCAGGAAGGGTTCGCATTCCGCACCGTTGATCAGCAGGCAGTCGGCAATCTTTCCCGGGGCCGGATTGAGCTTCACGTGCGTGGGGAAGGTCGCGCCTCCGAGTCCCACCACTCCGGCCGCCCTGATTTTCTCGAGTATAGCCTCACGGTCGTCGGGAATCGCGGTTACGAGCGTGTCCGAAAGGTCTATACCCTCGGCCCATTCGTCTCCCTCGACGGTGATTTCTATATGCGGAACCAGCTTGCCCGCCATGTCCTTGCGGGGGCTTACGCCCTTGACGGTACCGGACACCGGAGAATGGACGAATGCGGAGATGAATCCGCCCGGTTCCGCTATGACCTGTCCGGCCTTGACCTTGTCGCCGGCCTTCACCAAAGGCTTTGCAGGGGCGCCAAGATGCTGGCTCACGGACACATATACTGTAGGAGGCAGGGGCAACACCTCGGTCGCGCAGTTCCTTGCCAACTTGTTGTCGTCAGGATGAATGCCTCCCAATGAAAAAGTCAGTTTACTCATTATCAGCCTCCTTTTATACGTTTGCATTTACATCGGGCCTGGGCGCTGCAGGCTTTGCCGTGGCGGCGGGAGCTGCGGTGCCGGCTTTCGCTGCGGCAGGGGACACGGGCTTTGTAGCCGCGGGTCTGGGCGGCGGGAAGTTCACGGCGTGGATGGCCGAAGTCGGACAGCCGTCAACACATTTTCTGCAGAGCTTGCACTTGGCGTAGTCGATGTAGGCCAGGTTGTTCGTCACGGTGATTGCATCATGCGCACAACTCTTCACACACTTGCTGCAGCCTATGCAGGCAACGGAGCAGGCCTTGCGGGCCACTCCACCCTTGTCTTCGTTCCTGCAGGCCACGTAGACCCTCATGGAACGGGGGCCCTTGTTGCGCAGTTCGAGAAGGAACTTGGGGCAGGCCTTGACGCAGGAGCCGCAAGCCGTACATTTCTGATCGTCAATCACCGGCAGGCCGGTCTCGGGATCCATGCGCATGGCTCCGAAATCGCAGGAAGCCACACAGTCACCGCATCCCACGCAACCGTAGGAACATCCGGTATCGCCTGTGTACAGGGCGGCTTTCACCCGGCAGGAATACACGCCGTCGTAGACATTCGTCCGCGGCCTGTGCTCACAGCTGCCGTTGCAGCGCAGCACAGCCACCTGGGGAGCCTTCTCCTTGGCCTCGAAGCCGAGGATTGAGGCGACTTTCTTCATCACCTCGTTACCTCCGACGGGACAGAACATATCATCCAGCCCGGGAGCCTTGACGGCAGCATCGGCGAACGCGCGGCAGCCTGCAAACCCGCAGCCACCACAATTTGCGCCGGGCATCGTCTTTTCTACCTCATCGATTCTCGGATCCTCCTCGACCTTGAACCTGTTCGCCACCCAGAAAAGGATGAGCGCGAGCACAAGGCCGACAACGGTCAGAATAACGATGGTCAGGACAATAGTAGCACTCATTATTTTTTAATCTTAAAGATGTATTCGCTTTTCAGTCTTTCCCTGAAGAGCCAGAGAACAAGATAATACAGGGCTATGGCCGCGATTGCAGCCAGTCCCGAAAAAAGTTCCCCCAGGCCCGCCGCGTTCACGCCGAGAAGCACGGCCACAAGCACCACCAGCGGAACCACATAGGCCAGCCACACCGCCTTGTGGCCCATACTGGCCTGCAGGAGGAGCTCCACCTCATCGCCGGGCTTGAGTTGCATCCAGCCCGATGACGGCAGTTCCACAATCTTGATTTTGGAGTCTCCCAAAGCACAGAAACCCTTCGCATGACAGGAACTGCATGCGGACTCGGATACAATCTCCACGGCAGTAAACTCGGGTCCGACGCTTACCACCCGCCCTTTATGGGATATTTCCTTATTAGCGCTCATCGTAATCGGCATTCATCGCCGAAGCCACGGGTGTGTTCATAGCCCTGACGTCGAGGGCGTCCTCCACTTCGACGAACTTGACCTGATTGCCCTTGAAGAGCATGGGAAGCTCGCCTATCTGCCCGTTTCTGTGCTTGGCTATAATAATCTGTGTTTTTTCCCTTTCCTCGGGATTTTCATTCAGGCCGACATAATCGGGCCTGTGGATAAAAATCACGATGTCCGCATCCTGTTCGATGGACCCGGACTCGCGCAAGTCCGAGAGCTGCGGCTTGCCCCCGCTTCCCTGACGGTTGGAGGCCATACGGTTAAGCTGGGACAGGGCTATTATGGGGATGTTCAGTTCCTTGGCGGTAGCTTTCAGGGTACGGGAAATGGCGGCGACCTCCTGCTCCCGCAGCCCCCTGAGTTCCTGCGGCCCGTGCATGAGCTGCAGATAGTCCACCACTATCAGCCTGACCCCCTTGTTCTTGACGAGGTTCTTGGCCTTGGTGCGGAACTCCATTATGGGCAGGCTCGGGGTATCATCTATATATATGGGGGCCTTGACCAGCTCCCTCAACTTGTAGTCGAGCTGTTCCCACTCATATTTTTCCAGCTTTACCCCGCCCTTGATTTTCTCGGCAGTCAGTCCCGACTCAGCAATCATCAGTCGCTTGGCCAGTTGCTTGGCGGGCATTTCAAGCGAGAAGAAAGCCACGGGCATGTGGTGGTCGACGGCAGCATTGCGCACCATGTTCAGCGAGAACGCGGTCTTTCCTACCGAAGGCCTGGCCGCAACTATTATAAGGTCCGAGGGCTGCCAGCCCATCGTGATGCGGTCTACGCTGATGAAACCCGAAGGCACTCCGCTCAGACCGTTGGACTCCTGCATTTCCTCCAGGTCTTGCAGCACATCGTTCACCACGCTGCCTATGTCCTGGACCTCGTTGCGCACATTGGTCTGTATCGCATCGAATATACGCGTCTGGGCCTTGTCTATGAGGTCATCCACCTTCACGGACTCGTCATACGCATCGGTGAGTATCTGGTAGGAGGCCGTGATTAGATCGCGCTGAATGGTCTTCTGCTTGAGTATCCTGACATAATATTCGATATGCGCCGCGGAGCCCACCATGTCCGAGAGCCGCGCAAGAGCCACGGTACCGCCTATATTCTCGAGATTGCCGAGGGCCTTGAGCTTGTTGCTTACCGTTATTATATCCACGGAGGTGTGCTCGTTTACCAGCGAGCACATTGCCTCGTAAATCATCCTGTGCTTGGGATCATAGAAACAGGCGGTGCTGAGTTCGCTCATCGCCTGGTCCACACAAAGGGGCTCGACGAGCATTGCGCCGAGGACCGCCTCCTCCACATCGATAGCCTGAGGTGGTTTGTTGCCCATCTCCAGACCGAGCGACTCGAGGTCCGCCTTGCGGTCTTTTCTCCTGCCAGCCTTTGTGGTCTGCTCAGGCATCAAATGTCAGGGTTGACTATGATTCTTCCGCAGTGCTCGCAGATTACAAGCTTCTTTCCGGAAGCTATATCGATAAGTCTCTGGGGAGTGACAGTATGGAAACAGCCTCCGCACGCATTGCCGTAGGTGCCGTCTTCGTTCTTGGGGAAGCGGGTCACTACTGCAAGGTGGTTGTGGGCGCTGTGGCGGATTCGCTCGTATGCGCTGAGTGTCCTGGCGTCGAGTTTTGAAGAATAGCTCTTGCGCTTCGTCTCGAGCGCCTTCTCCTCCTTGGCCGTGGACTCCACAATCGTGGAAAGCTCCTCGCGCTTTGCCTCAAGGTCGGACTCGCGTATGGCGAGAGAGTCGCTGATGCGGTCGAGGTCCCTGCTCTTGCCCTCGATTGCATCATGGGAGTCCCTGATATTCTTTTCGGCAATCTCCTTCAGCAAACCGAGGTTCTCGACCTCCTTCTGGATAGAATCGTACTCGCGGCTGTTGGAGATATTGTTGAGCTGCTGGCGATATTTTTCTATCTCCGCTTCGAGTTCCGTTATCTCTTTCTTTGCGGATTCGATAGTCTGTCTGTAACCGTCTATCATCTGCTCCGTGCGTACATATTTAGCCTGCTGGGCGGCCACCTCTTCCTCGAGGGTCGCAACCTCGTCGGGAAGCTCGCCGCGAAGCTGGAGCAGTCTGTCAATCTCGATGTCCGTGGACTGAAGGTCATAGAGAATCTTCAGCTTCTCCTGTGCGAGCTGCTCGGTCTCCGCGAAGTTCTTCTGCAACGACACAAAAGTCTCACGCTCGTCTATGGGAGTCTGGGCCTTGGTAGTTTTCTTGCTTGTCGCCATATTATCACGTATGTTTTTAGTCAGCTTTGCGCACTGTGAAGTGCATTCGGCAAAATTAAGTATTTTTCCTGATTTCTTCAAGTTGGGCCCGTATTCTTGTCAGGCATTCAAGGACTTTCAGGCGCCTCCTGTCCTCTGTCATCCTGTCGGCGTCGAGATGCTTTTTCGCGCCCTCCAGGGTCATTCCCTTGCCCCTGATAAGATATTTGATTTTCTTGAGGGCCTCTATGTCCTGCGCGGTATACAGGCGGTTACCCTTGGCATTGCGTTCGGGCTTGATGTAACGCTTGAAAGACTCCGACCAGAACCTGACCCCGGAAACCGACTCACCGAGCAGCTCCGCCACCTCGCCTATGGTCCAAAACAGCTTCTCCATGAACGAAAGCGATTTAATCCATTGACTGACGGGTCTTCACCGACATATAGAGCATGTTGGAGTACTCGTAGGGCGACACCGAAGCGAAGAAATAGTGTACGGGGTCCAAAGGTTCTCCGTCCAGACGCACCTCGTAATGCAGATGCGGGGCATAGGACCTTCCCGAAGTGCCCACGCTGCCTATGACCTGTCCCGCGGTGACCCTCTGGCCCACACCCACCTTGAGGCTCTCGAGGTGGGCGTACACGGTCTTGTATCCCCCGGCATGGCTGATTTCTATGGAATTGCCGTACTTTCTCGAAGAAGTCGCCTTCGTCACCACCCCGTCTGCCGTGGCATATACGGAAGAGCCTATCGTGACTATGAAATCTATGCCCTCGTGCCAGGTATAGGCCCCGTAATAGGGGTCGAGACGGCTGCCGAGGGAGGCCCCGGTCTGCGGGTAGGAAACGTCCTTCACTGGAAGCTGCATGGGAGGCAGGACGAAGGAGTCGTCCGTAAGCACCGCGAAGATGTCCGCAAAGGCCGCATCCACTTCGTTCATCGAGGCAAACAGCCTGTCGGTCTTTTCGAGGACGTAGGAATTGAGCCGCTTGTCGGGAATGGTATCGCTCGCATACAGGAAATCCAGGCGGCCTATGGGGTCCAGTTCCGGAGCCGTCGTGCGGAAGACAGTCTCGTAAATGCGGTTGTCCTTGTACTGCATCGCCGCCACGGCATCCGTAATCAGTTCCACCCTCTCCTCCAAATCGGGATACAGCCTTTCGTAGGAGCGTATCTCGCTGCGCAGCATCCTCTCAGTGTCGGTATTGAAGAAAAGGGCGAAGAGTACGTATGCCACTATGGCCACGCACAGCGTAAGCAGCAGGAAGCCGAGAACATTGAGCGACATGCGGCCCACGTTCCTGACATTCCTGAAGCTGTAGCTCCGGCTGTCGAATTCCACGACCTTGTTTTTCTTCCTATCTGTACTCATTCCTGCCCCTGCGCAAGAGTTCCATTGTACTGGTCCGGCGGGAAGCCTCATACTCCTCGCGCCTGCGATCAACTATGAGGCGGTATTCCTCCACCGACATGCTCATATCGAAATAATTGACCGGATTCACCCGGCGTCCCATATACACCACCTCATAGTGCAGATGAGGACCCGTGGACTTGCCCGTGTTGCCTATCGTACCTATGCGGTCTCCCCTGCTCACCTTCATTCCCACGGCCACCTCTATAGTGTTGAGATGGGCGTAGCGGGTCTTGTAGCCGTAGCCGTGGTCAAGCACTATCTCGTTGCCGTAGCCGCGGTGATAGAACGCCACCTTCTCGACCACAGCATCGCCCGTAGCATATACCGGAGTGCCCGTCCTCGCAGCGAAATCCTGGCCCAGGTGAGCCCGCCATCCCCCGTAAACCGGGTCTATCCTGTTGCCGTAGCCGCTCGACATCCTGTAGGTGCCGGGGCTGGGCAATATAGGGGGAATCGAGGGTATGCAGGAAAGCCTGTCGCCCGACTCCCTGGCCGCGGTCTCAATCTCGTCCAGGGCCCTGCTGTTCACCGACACCCGTTTCATCAGCGCATCCGCCCTGAGCACATTTCTCTTGAGCGTCGAATTGGCCCCGAGCCTGTCGAGTTCCGCATAGCGGTTCACTCCTTCGAGCCCGGAATTCTTCACCTCGTCCGGTATGGGATGCAGACCGTAGAGGGTACGGTATACGTAATCGTCTCTCGTCTCGATACCGTAGAGCGTCCTTTCGGCAACATCGAGCTCCTGGCTGACGAGATTCATCCTGTACACCAATTCCGCATGGCGTCTCTTGAGCCACGCAGTCTTCGGAAGTTCAAGCCCGAGCACCGATATGTATATCCAGAAATACAGCACGACCACGACCGCCCCAACCATCATCATGACTACTGTTTTCAAGGGTTTGACGTAACCCGAGTCGGTGGAGAGTTCGTAGGTCAGAGTTTCAGGATCTAACACGTATTTCGCCATACAGCCCGCAAAGATACTGATTTTCACCAAAAAGTCTTAAATTTGTCCTCGTTTAATCATCATAAGTTATGACCTCAAACGAAATCAGAAGGAAATTTCTCGACTTTTTCGCCTCCAAAGGACATACCATAGTACCTTCCGCACCCGTGGTCGTCAAGAACGACCCCACGCTGATGTTTACCAATGCGGGTATGAACCAGTTCAAGGACATTTTTCTCGGCAATGTCACCGCCCCCTACAAAAGGGCTACTGATTCACAGAAATGCCTGAGGGTCAGCGGGAAGCACAATGACCTCGAAGAAGTCGGCCACGATACCTACCACCATACTATGTTCGAAATGCTCGGCAACTGGAGCTTCGGCGACTACTTCAAGACCGAAGCCATAGACTGGGCATGGGAGCTCCTGACAGAAGTCTACGGCATAGACAAAAACCTGCTCTACGCCACCGTATTCGAGGGCTCGGCCGAGGACGGCACCGAACTCGACAGCGAATCGCGCGAAGCCTGGCTGCGCCACCTGCCCGAGGACCATGTACTGCTCGGCAACAGACATGACAATTTCTGGGAAATGGGTGAGACCGGTCCCTGCGGCCCCTGCTCCGAAATCCACATAGACCTGCGCAGCCCCGAAGAAAAGGCCGCCAGCGGAATCCCGGGACGTGAACTCGTCAACAAATCCGACCCCCGCGTAATAGAAATCTGGAACCTCGTGTTCATGCAGTACCAGCGCATGGCGGACGGCCACCTCGAGCCCCTTCCCGCCAGGAACATAGACACGGGCATGGGCTTCGAACGTCTCTGCGCCGTACTTCAGGGCAAGAGAAGCAACTACGACACCGACATCTTCAGCGGACTCATTTCCACTATAGGCGAAATCTCCGGCCACCGTTACGGCGAAAGCGAGAAGACCGACGTGGCCATGAGGGTAATCGCCGACCACATCCGGGCCTGCAGTTTCAGCATAGCCGACGGACAGCTGCCCTCCAACGTCAAGGCCGGTTACGTAATACGCCGCATCCTGCGCAGGGCTGTACGCTACGGCTACACCTTCCTCGGACTCACCGAACCCTTCCTCTGCCGTCTCGTGGGGCAGCTCGTGAAGGACATGGGCGAGGCCTATCCCGAACTTGTCAGCCAGCGCAAATTCATCGAGAATGTCCTGCGCGAGGAGGAGATGGCCTTCCTGCGCACCCTCGACCGCGGCATCAGGCTCATGGAGGAATGCCTGGAACGCTCCGCCGCCACCAGGATCATTTCCGGAGAAGACGCATTCAAACTCTACGACACCTACGGTTTCCCCATAGACCTTACAGAACTCATAGCGGCCGAGAACGGCTTCAAGGTCGACCATGACGGCTTCGCGGAAGAACTCCGCAAACAGAAGGAAAGGGCACGCAACGCCACGGCCAACACCTTCGGCGACTGGACGGTCTACCACCAGGGCGAGGACGTGGTATTTACGGGCTACGACACTACCGAGACCTCCGGGGCCCTCCTCCTCAAACAGAGGACCGTGGTGCAGAAGAACCACGAAATGCTGCAACTCGTCTTCGACCGCACCCCCTTCTACGGGGAAATGGGCGGCGAAATCGGCGACACCGGAGTACTCGTCTCCGAAGACGGCGAGCAGATACGCATAGTCAACACGCTCAAGGAAAACAACCTCACCATACACATAGCCGAGAGGCTGCCGGCCGACTGCAGCGGGACCTTCACCCTGAAAGTGGACGCAAAGCGCCGCCGCACCATAGCCTGCAACCACAGCTGCACCCACCTGCTCGGCCACGCCCTCAGGGAGGTGCTCGGCAGCCACGTCGAGCAGAAAGGCTCCTTCGTGGGCGACAAGGGTTTCCGCTTCGACTTCTCCCACTTTGAAAAACTCTCCGAGGAGCAGATTGTGGAGGTTGAGAACAGGGTCAATGAGCTCATACGCGAGAATTTCCCCCTGCAGGAGAAACGCGACGCCACCATGGACGAAGCCCGGGAGATGGGGGCCGTAGCCCTGTTCGGCGAGAAATACGGCGACAGGGTGCGCATAGTCAGATTCGGACCCAGCGTGGAACTCTGCGGAGGCTGCCACGCTCCCGCCACCGGCAACATAGGCATGTTCAAGATACTCGGCGAATCGGCCATAGCCGCCGGAATCAGGCGCATCGAGGCCGTCACGGGACGTGAAGCCGAACTCTACATTTTCGGACTCCAGAGCATGCTGGCCACAGCCCGCTCCTTCTTCAACAACGTCCCCGACCTTGCAGGCGCCATCAAAAAGTTAATCGAGGACAACGCCACCTTCAGGAAACAGGCCGAGGAATTCAGCAAGGAGAAGGTCACCCAGTTCGCCCAGGCCCTCAGCCGGCGGGCCAAAAACGTCAACGGCGTCAACATCATAGACGTGGAACAGGTTCCGGGCGACCAGTTCAGCCCCGACATGCTGCGCAATACCGCACTTCTGCTCCAGAAGAGTCTCAACAACACGGCCGTAACCGCAGTCTACCAGTACGAGAACAAGCCCCATTTGCTGCTGATGTACTCCAACGACCTCGTGGCCTCCGGCAAGAATGCCGGCAAGGACATACGCGAAGCCGCCAAATTCATCCAGGGAGGAGGAGGCGGACAGGCCGGATTGGGCATAGCCGGAGGAAAGGACCTCGGCGGACTTGCCAAGGCACACTCCGTCCTTCTTGAGCTCGCGGCAAAGGGCTCGTGAAAACCGCAATGAAAACCACAGCATAGACCTTAACGGATGAAAAAACTTGACCTTTTCATACTGAAAGCCTTTATCGGACCATTCGTCGCGATATTGATGGTCGTGATTTTCATCCTGATGATGCAGTTCCTGTGGCTGTATATCGATGAGCTCGTGGGCAAGGGACTCGGCATCGCTGTGATACTCGAATTCCTGATGTGGGGCGTGTTCACCATCATGCCGCTTGCCCTTCCCCTCGCCACCCTGCTCGCCTCCATGATGGTCGTGGGACAAATGGCCGAGAACAACGAACTCATGGCAATCAAGGCCTCGGGAGTCTCCTTCGCCCGCATCATCACCCCGCTCACGATAACCTCGCTGTTCATAGCAATCGGAGCCTACTTCACCGGAGACAGGCTGGTCCCCGTGGCCTACAACCAGATTTTCACCCTGCGCGACGACATAGGACGCACCAAGAACGAGATAAAGATACCCTCCGGAACCTTCTATGACGGAATCGAAGGCTATGTCCTGAGGGTGGAAAGCCAGGACAAGAAGACCGGCATGCTCCACGGCGTAATGGTTTACGACCATACGGACAAGAAGGGCAACACTTCCGTGACCATCGCCGATTCCGCCAGACTCGGAATGGCAAAGAGCAAGGACTATCTTGTCTTCACCTTGTACAACGGCTCCAACTATCAGGAGGACAACACGGTACGCTACGCCGACACCTCCCTCGTGCTCCAGCATGTGGACTTCGAGAGGCAGCAGCTCATCATCCCCCTGGACAATTACAGTTTCGAGAAATCCGACTCCAGCCGCTTCGGCGACCAGGCCAAGTCCATGACCACGGCCGAGCTCAAGCACCAGAGAGACTCCCTGACCCACCGCATAGACTCGACTTCCAAGGTGAACTACGAGACTGTGCGGAAGATGCACTTTTTCCAGTTGGCTGCCCAACTCGATACGGCCCGGCGCAATCCCGACCGCGAACAGTTCTACGACGAGGATTTCATGACGTGGCGCAATCTGTCGGGCCGCAAAAGGGCCTACGAAAGGGCGCTCCAGAACGCGAGCCAGTTCAGCAGTGAAATCAACAATCTCAAGTTCGGGAACTACGAGCCGAACTACTACCTGCGCAACACCAGCATAGAATACCTGAAGAAGTTCTCTCAGGCCCTTGCCTGCTTCATACTCTTCTTCATCGGAGCGCCCATAGGTTCGCTGATACGCAAGGGAGGACTCGGGTCAAGTGCCATAATCTCCGTGCTCTTCTTCGTGCTCTACTGGGTAGTGGACATCTCGGGAACCAAGCTCGCCAGGGACGGAGCCATAAGCGCCGGCATCGGAGCCTTCATCTCGGCCTTCGTCCTGGTCCCCATAGGCGTTTTCCTGACCTGGAAGGCCATCAACGATTCCGACCTCTTCAACATGGACCAGATGAAAATCTGGTGGAGGAAGTTCAAGAGCAAACTCGTCCGCATTGTCCGTCCCGTAAGGATAGTCTACATGGGCACGCCGGAATTCGCCGTGAAGCCCCTTGACACCCTGATACGCAACAAGTACAAGGTCGTGGGAGTCGTGACCGTGGCCGACAAGCAGAGCGGACGCGGGATGAAGGTCAGCGAGAGTGCCGTGAAACGCTATGCCGTGGAGCATGGCCTGCCCGTACTCCAGCCCGTGAAACTCAAGGACCCGGAATTCCTCAACGCCCTCAGGAAATGGAGACCCGACATGATTGTGGTCGTAGCCTTCCGTATGCTGCCCGAAGAAGTGTGGAGCATGCCCAAGTTGGGCACCTTCAATCTCCATGCGGCCCTCTTGCCCCAGTACAGGGGTGCGGCTCCTATCAACTGGGCGCTTATCAACGGGGAGAAGCGCACCGGAGTAACCACCTTCATGATTGACAAGAGCATAGACACGGGAGGCATCATCTTCCGCGAGGAATGCAGGATTATGCCCGAAGACGATGCCGGCAGCCTGCACGACAAGCTCATGGACATAGGCGCGGAACTCGTGCTCAACACCACCGAAGCCCTGATACAGCACAATGTAGAAATCAGGGTGCAGCGCTCCTTCATCCAGGGAGCCGAGGTGCTCAGGCCGGCCCCCAAACTCAGCAAAGAACTCTGCCACATAGACTGGAACGATTCCAGTACCGCGATATGCAACCTCATAAGGGGTCTCGGCCCCTATCCCGCAGCCTACACGGAGCTCGTTTCCGACGCTGCGCCCAACCCCCTGACACTCAAGATATTCAAAGCGGAAAAACTAAACCTGGAAGGTGAACCGGGACAAGTGCTCTCCGACGGAAAGACCTATCTTGCAGTAGCCACGGCTGACGGCGCCGTCTCAATCAAGGAACTCCAGCTTGCAGGAAAGAAACGCATGGAGGTGACTGCCTTCCTTGCAGGTTTCCGCAATCCGGAGCTCTACCATTGCACTCAGGGAACCTCAAAATACACCATATCCTTATGCTTCGCAAAATCAGAATAATACTGGCACTGCTCTTCCTTGCCGGTATTACGCTGCTTCTGCTCGGAACAGGCAGGCAGTATTGGGGATGGATGGCGAGCCTGCAGTTGCTTCCCTCCTTCCTTGCGCTGAACCTTCCGGTAGTCGGCGGCATAGTGGTACTGACCTTCCTTCTCGGCAGGCTGTACTGCTCGGTCATCTGCCCTCTGGGAGTGTTTCAGGATGCTGTAATCTGGCTCAGGCGCAGGTTCAGCAGGTTTATGGGCAAGCGTCAGGCCCGGCGCAACGCCCGTCTCAAGGCTCAGGGCAAGACCCTTCCAAAGCCGCGCAAATACGGCAAGACCTTCGGATTCAGCCGCGAGCACATCGCGGTCCGCTTCGGTGTCCTGCTGCTGGTTATAGTCAGTTTCCCCTTCACCCAGATTCTGCTGACCCTCCTCGCCCCTTACAGCGCCTACGGACGCATGGTCCAGGGACTTGTAGCACCCCTGACCGGAGGCAGCATATACCCGGCACTTTTGCTTACGGCAGCCCTGACTTTGGCAGTCATAGCGTTCCTTGCCTGGACAGGCGGGCGTTCCTACTGCAACAACATCTGTCCCGTGGGTACGGCATTGAGCATATTCAGCCGCTTCTCCATGTTCAGATTCACCATAGACGAGGAAAAATGCATCAATTGCAAGCGTTGTGGCAGACAGTGCAAGGCCTCCTGCATAGACATGGACAGGCACCATATTGACGGCAGCCGCTGCGTGGTATGCTTCGACTGCATAGACAGCTGCAACGAAGGCGCCCTGCGCTACCGCTTCGTCGGCCTGAAACCTGCCGCCCCCGCCAAGGTGAAGGGCGTGGAAGCCACAACGGACGAAGCCGTAGAAAAGAACGCAAGCAATGCGGCAAAAGCAGCTTCCAAAGCCGCAGAGAAGCCGGGTGCCAAGGCTTCCGTTCAGGACGAAGCCGGCGACACGGGCAGGCGTAACTTCCTCGCCACGGCAGGCGCCCTTATAGGCTCGGCCTCCCTTGCCTCCATAGCCTCGGCACAGGTGGTAAAACGTCTCGACGGAGGCTACGCCGAGGTCATCGACAAAAAATCGCCAGCACGCACCGGCCGTCTTGTCCCCTACGGAGCACTCAGCGTAAAGCACTTCCACGACCACTGCACAGCCTGCCAGCTCTGCGTGTCGAACTGCCCCAACGACGTACTCAGGCCCTCGACCTCATTTGACACCTTCCTCCAGCCGCAGATGGGCTACGAGAAAGGCTTCTGCCGCCCTGAATGCACGGTTTGCGCCGACATCTGCCCCACCGATGCCATACGGCCCATACAGCAGGAACAGAAACTCGGTATCTCCATAGGCACGGCCAAAGTTTCCTTCGACCTCTGCTTCGCCTCCACCGACAGGGAGAACTGCGGCAACTGCGGCCGCCACTGCCCCACCGGAGCTATCAGAATGGTGGAAAGCGAGAAGTATCCCAGACCGGTTCCCGTAATTGCGGAAGCCCTCTGTATCGGCTGCGGGGCCTGCGAATTCCTCTGCCCTTCACGCCCCGTAAGCGCGATAGTCGTCAACGGACGTTCTGTACACGTAGACAGGATCGCCGATGCACGTATATAGGTTCATCTAAGCACACAAAACGCCCCACTTATGGACAGAAGAGACTTTTTGAAAACCTCCACCATAGCTGCCGCAGGACTTGCAGCTGCCTCCTGCAACCCGAAGCGAACCCTTACGGAAGACAGTACCCCCGCCGGCGGAAGCATGGTACAGAACGTCCCGGGAATAGGACTGCTCGGGTACGGCTGTATGCGCTGGCCCATGATTAACGAGCCCGACGGCACGAGCCGCATTGACCAAGACGAAGTGAACCGCCTCGTGGATACAGCGATGAAGAACGGGGTCAATTACTACGACACCTCACCCAACTACCTCGGCGGCAACAGCGAGAGGGCCACGGCCGAAGCCCTGAACCGTCACCCCCGCGAAAGTTGGATACTCGCCACCAAACTCTCGAATTTCTCCGACTGGAGCTATTCCAACTCCGTGATGATGTACCGCAAGTCGCTCGAAACCTTCAGCACC
>CAZMTY010000032.1:0-19626 GCA_964569595.1 uncultured Muribaculaceae bacterium | reverse complement strand
CCATCCTGGCTATCTGGGGCCCCGTTTTTTCTAAAATGAAGTGTCAAAGACGGGATTTTATCCATGGTTTTGACTATATCTTGATACCCAAATGAATGATTTTCCAATATTTGCATTAGACATATGTATGTGAGTATATGAAATGTACGTATATTATTTTCATTCCGAGGTCAGAGTGAGTTTGTTTTTCCTCCCTTTCCTCCCATCGCCTCAGCCCGCCTCAGACGGTGCGGTTTGTTTGCGCAAATTTCATTGATTATGATTTAATGTATTGATAATCAATACTGATTAATTTCTTCAACGAGGATGAATATTAGTGCAATTTTAAGCACCGAAATGACTGTTAAATCCCTGTTAATCAATGAGATTAGCAGGGATTTATTTGTTTGGGCAACAGTTTTTGACCGTCTCAAATGGCGTAGTTTATTTGGATAAAAACGGGGTGGACATTTCGGGTAACGAAATATCTGTAACAAGTTGATTTGCATAGCTTTATAAAGACTGCCACTGATGCGGCGAAAAAATGCTTTTTTTTGTGGATCATCGAACGTGACCAGTAATTATCTGAATAATAATTCCTTAAAGTATATCAGCAGGCATTGCTGATAGTGGCACTGATACCGTCCCGTCACCCGAAATGTCCAAGTGACCACAAAAGTTTTTCGGAGGAAAAATCGAGGTTTGTTTGTCTGAAATACATCAGTTTTTGTTTCCCTCGGGAATATTCTTCATAGGCTCGCCGAGCCGGGATGGAATCCGTTCAAGACCGACAGCAAGATACAGCCGAACTGTTGTACCAAATTTATCTTCGGCGGCAACCACGACCGCACCCTCGAAATGGCATTCGGGAACCAAGCTGTCAATCTGGACAAGGTGGCGGACAACAGCCGCCTGCTGCGGTGTCTGGAGATTGGATAACTGTTGCGCAAATCTGATCTGTATGTTCGCGAATATTTATAAGCAGTTCGTAAATGGTTCCCAAAAGGAAATAGAGACCGCACATTATACCCATAATGATATAAATCGCACTTACGGCGCAATATTTATACCCAATATGGTATAATTTAAAATAATCCAGTATATTTGTACCCGAACTGATATAATTAAAATATGAACGAGCTGTCTGCCACGGTAAAGTCATTGCGCAAGCAATTCAATATGACACAGGAGGATCTTTCTGTCAAATCCGGTGTCGGGCTAAGGTTTGTCCGCGATCTGGAACAGGGAAAATCTACATTACGCCTTGACAAAGTAAATCAATTGCTTGATTTCTTCAATTATGAAATGGTTCCACAACCGAAACAAAATAAACAGCGATGAAACGAGCAAACATATATTATAAGAATGTATTGGCAGGTGTCCTTACAGAAGGAGATGACGGTTATGAATTCCATTATCTTCCTGAATATCTGATATCGAATGAAGCGAAACCTGTCAGCCTGACAATGCCTTTGCGGAAAGAGGTTTACAGAAGCAATGTGCTCTTCCCTTTCTTTGATGGGCTTATACCTGAGGGATGGCTGTTGGATGTGGCATTGCGCAATACTGATATCAGTATGCTTGACAGAATGTCCCTATTGCTGCTTTGCTGCAGGGACTGTATAGGAGCCGTAAGTGTTGAACCTGTAATTGAGGAGGAAAGTGCTGATGTGTAAATGCCTGTATTGTTACCGTCCGCTTGAAAAGGGAGAGAAGGATTTTCATGCAAAGTGTGCAAAGAAGTTCTTTGGCACTGAAAAAGCCCCGGCTCTGGATTACAGTTGTGAGGAATTGGAAGAACTGGCCGTGCAGGTCATCAAAGACCAGACATCCCTCACCGGTGTACAGCCAAAATTGTCCTTGCATCTTAATGAACATGAAGGCAGTCAACGGTTGACCATTGTAGGTTTATGGGGTGGATTCATATGCAAACCTCAAACAATACAATTTGACCAGATGCCGGAAACTGAAGACCTGACCATGCATTTGGCAGAATTGGCTAAAATCGACGTAGTGCCGCATACGCTGATGCGTATGGCTGACAATAGTCTGTGTTATCTGACAAAAAGGATTGACCGCTCAAGTACTGGTAAAAAGGTGGCGATGGAAGATATGTGCCAGTTGACAGAAAGGCAGACTGAACATAAATATAGAAGCAGTTATGAACGTATTGCCAAAGCGATAATACAATATTCTTCAATGCCCAAAATGGATGTGACAAACTTCTTTGAAGTTATATTGTTCTCATGGATTACCGGAAACAATGACATGCATCTGAAGAATTTTTCATTGTTTGAACCGTATGATGGCAATATACGTCTGACCCCGGCTTACGATATGCTGAATGCTGTAATCCTGAATCCAAAAGACGATGAGGAGTTGGCCTTGACTTTGAATGGGAAAAAGAAGAGACTGAAACGTCAGGATTTTATTACCCCCGGCTTGACAATGGGTGTTGAACAGAAAACGATAGAACGTCTTATCGGCAAATATGTGAGACTTTTGCCTGAAATGAAAAAGTTTATAGGCAATTCATTTTTGAATGCTGAACTTAAAGACAAGTATGCAGAACTGATTACCGAGCGTATAAATAGAATCATGGAATAGATGTCAACCTTATCCCGTGGAACGGGCAGCATCAAATTCCGGTCATGAGCTACGCTCTTTTGGATGAAGGACGCTTGCGCAACCACAAGATTTTGATAGAAATAGCCCACAGGCATCATGCCACTCCCACACAAATCATGCTGGCATGGGTGACGCGGACTAAGAAAGTTATCGCCATACCCAAAACACGCAGCATCACCCTCGTGGAGGAGAATGCCATAAGTATCGCCCTTGCGGAAGAAGACTTGCGCGACAGCGACAAGGTGTTTGCAGCTCCCACACATAGGAGGATACCTTTGGCAGGGCGATGATTGATTACTTGGAATTAACCCAAATCGGTCGTTAGAATACCCTATTTCGTGGTCTTGTTTGTAAAGTATTGAAAACAAAACTTTGTAAGTCTAATTTTCTAATGGCGATCATTGAAAATTAGACTTACAAATCGCTGTTTATTAACATATTATAGCAAAATTCACAAATATTCCACCTCTCCTGACCGATTTGCGCCAAACCCTGCCGCCACAAAATCCCGCCGCCACTCACATTGCAATGTAACTCGAAGACCTCAGCTGTCCTTCGCTTTCCCGAAGCGCCTTCGGTAGCATTCCAGGGTGTTCTCCATCAACATGGCTATGGTCATGGGGCCGACCCCGCCAGGCACTGGAGTTATCCACGAAGCCTTGCGCATGGCCCCCGGGAAATCCACATCTCCGGTCAGCTTGCCCTCGGCATTACGGTTCATACCCACGTCTATCACCACGGCACCCGGCTTAATCATATCCCCGCTTATCACAGCCTCACGCCCTACTGCCGCAACCAGTATATCGGCCTGCAGGGCGAGCGCCTTCAAATCGCGGCTACGGGAATGGGCCACGGTCACCGTCGCATTGGCATCGAGCAGAAGTTTCGCCACCGGCTTGCCCACTATATTGCTGCGCCCCACTACGAGGGCGTTTTTGCCCTCCAATTCAACTCCGGTACTCCTTATCAGTTCCATTACTCCCTTGGGCGTACACGGGGTCACGCCGCCTGTGCCTGTCCAGAGCCCGCCGACATTGAGAATGTGGAATCCGTCCACGTCCTTCTCACTGGCAATGGAATAAATCACCTTAGCCTGGTCCATGTGCCGGGGCAGGGGCAACTGCACTAAAATACCGTCTATCGTGGGGTCGGCATTGAGTTCGGCTATCTTGTCGAGCAGGGCGTTTTCGGACACCGAAGCATCCATGGTTATCAGCCGCGAGTTCATGCCCACGTAGCCGGCAGCCTTGACCTTGTTGCGCACGTAGACCTGGCTCGCAGGATTGTCCCCTACTATTATCACCGCCAGACCGGGCGGACGGCCATAAACCTTTCCGAGTTCTTCGACCTCGCTCCTGACCCTGTCCTTCACGGCCGCCGAAACGGCCTTCCCGTCTATGATTCTCGCGAGTCCGAGGTCCAAGGTATAATGGCCTATGTCCTTGCGCCAGAAGAGATTGTCGCAGCGTATGGACTCAAGCGCAGCGTATGCCCTGTCGCGGGCCGTGTAGATATCCACACCCGAGGCCACGGCCATCAGCACCCTGCCGCCGGCCGTAACCGTCTTCCCGTCCGCAAGAGCCGTTCCCATGTGATAAACCCTTGTGCCTGAAGGCAATGTGTCCGGTATATCTACAACATGCCCCTTCTCGTAGGAAGCGGGATAACCCTCGGATGCCATCACGACTCCCAAGGTCACCTCGTTCTTCCAGCGTATTTCCCCGGCGGGAGTTCCGCTTGCAACGGCATCGAAAACGGTGAAAATGTCGCTCGTGAGCAGGGGAAGAACCACCTCGGTTTCAGGGTCTCCGAAACGAGCATTGAACTCTATTACCTTGATGCCGTCGGCCGTCTTCATGAGTCCGCCGTAGAGAACCCCGGAAAGCGGGCAATCCTCCTTCATCATGGCCTGAGCGGCGCGGCACATTATCCCGGTGTATGCGAACTCCCTGTCCTCGTCGCTTATGAAGGGAAGTCCCGTATAGGCACCCATTCCGCCGGTGTTGGGACCCTTGTCACCGTCAAAGGCACGCTTGTGGTCCTGGGCCAGAGGCATGGGATAGACCCTTTCCCCGTCCACGAAGCACATGAAGGAGAATTCCGGGCCCTCGAGATAGTCCTCAATCACTACCCTGCCCTCGCCGAAGCAGGAATCTTCGAGCATACTTTTCAGTGCAGCCTCGGCCTCAACGAGATCCTTGGCTATGACCACGCCCTTGCCTGCTGCCAGACCGTCGTACTTTATCACTGCGGGGAAGGGACGCGAACTCACGTAGTCGAGGGCATCTTCGTAACGGGTAAAACTGCTGTAGGCCGCCGTGGGTATGCCGTAGCGCAGCATCAGTTCCTTGGCGAATTCCTTGCTGCTCTCTATGCGTGTAGCCTTCACGGTATGACCGAATATTCTCAGGCCGGCCTCGCGGAATTCATCCACAATCCCGGCTGCAAGCGCGGCTTCGGGCCCTACCACGGTGAGGTCTATGCCCCTGTCGAGGACAAATTGCTTCAGAGCCGCCACGTCAGTATCGGCTATGGGCACACAGGTGGCAATCGAGGCGATTCCGGCGTTCCCCGGCGCACAGAATATCTCTGACACCTGTTCAGAGCGGTGCAACGCATCCACTATCGCATGGCAGCGTCCTCCGCCACCCACTACAAGAACTTTCTTACTCATTTTCAGTTTTGATTTATGTTTACCCTTCCCTAAGCAGGCACATCAGTGCTTGAAATGTCTCGTACCGGTGAACAACATGCAGATGCCGTTCTCGTCGGCCTTCTCCACTGACTCGGCGTCGCGTATGCTGCCTCCGGGCTGGACTATCGCCGTAACGCCGTACTGCGAGGCGAGGGTCACCGTGTCGCCGAAGGGCAGGAAACCGTCGGATGCCAGAGTGAGACCCTCGGTGAAACCGGCCTCCTTCGCCTGCTTGAGGGCTATCTCCGCCGAACCCACGCGGTTGGTCTGTCCGGCTCCCACGCCCACGGTATGTCCGTCCTTTACAACTACTATCGCATTGGATTTCACATGCTTGACTATCCTCCAGCCGAAGTTCAGGTCCAGCATCTGCTCCTCTGTGGGCTTCACCTTGGTCACACACATTCCGGGCACGAGCTCCTCCACCGAGCTGTCCTGCTGCTGCGCCAGCATACCTCCGTTCACTCCCGTGTACTGCATCCGCGGCCCGGAGTCGGGAGTCATGTCTACCTGCAAGAGCCTGAGATTCTTCTTTGAGGAAAGGATTTCGAGGGCTTCGGGGCTGAAAGAGGGAGCAATGACGATTTCGAGGAAAATTGGCTTCATGCCCCGGGCCACTTCCGCCGTGAGTTCACGGTTAACGGCCACGATGCCGCCGTAGATGCTGACCTTGTCGGCCTCGTATGCAGCCTGCCATGCCTGCTCTATGGTAGCGCCCACAGCCGCTCCGCAGGGGTTCATGTGCTTGAGCACGACGCAGAAAGGTCCGCTGAAGTCACGCAGCACGCAGAGCGCGGCATTTGCATCCTGAATATTGTTGTAGGACAATTCCTTGCCCTGAAGCTGGGTCGCAAAGGGCAGGGCGTATGAACATGGCTCCGTTTCGGCGTAGAACTTCGCGCCCTGGTGGGGGTTTTCGCCGTAGCGCAGGCCCTGCACCAGTTCATATTCGAGGAAAAGTTTCTCCTTGAGTCCGGCTTTCTCCCTCATATAAGAGGCTATGCAAATATCATATTCCGCGGTGTGGGTATATGCCTTGGCGGAGAGCATGAGCCTCGTGGAGTCCGAAGTGCTGCCGGCGGATTTCAATTCCTCAAGCACGATCCCGTAATCACCGGGGTCGCAGACCACCGTCACGTCCCTCCAGTTTTTCGCGGCACTGCGCAGCATGGAAGGTCCGCCTATGTCGATATTCTCTATCGCCTCCTCCATTGCCACGCCTTCCCGGGCTATTGTCTGCCTGAAAGGGTAGAGATTCACGCAGACGAGGTCTATGGTGCCTATGCCGTTTTCCCCGAGCGTCTCCATGTGGGCGGGAAGCTCACGACGGGCGAGTATGCCGCCATGCACCTTGGGATGAAGGGTCTTGACACGGCCGTCGAGGATTTCGGGGAAACCCGTCACTTCGGATATTCCTACGGTATGCACGCCGCTCTCTTCCAAGAGTTTGCGTGTTCCTCCGGTGGCGATGATTTCCCAACCCAGGCTGACGAGACCTTTCACGAAGCCGGTCAGTCCCGTCTTGTCGCTTACGCTTACGAGTGCTCTTCTCTTTTCCATATCTATAAATTTATCTGTCTGACAAATGAGGGCTCGGATTCACTTCTCCTGCAGCAGTCTGTTAATCGTGTCTATATAAAGGCTGTGCTCTATTTTCTGGCCGAGCCTGTGGACTTCGGCAGGGTCGTCGCCGTCATACTCGAAGGCTTTCTGGGCTATTATCCTGCCCCCGTCTACCACGGAATTGACATAGTGTATGGTTATTCCGTAGACCTTGACTCCGTACTCCACGGCCTGTTCCACGGCCCTCGCACCGGGGAAAGCCGGCAGCAGCGAGGGATGTATATTGATTATACGGCCTTCGTATGCGTTCAGCAGCACATCGGAGACTATCCTCATGTAACCGGCGAGGCACACGAGTTCCACTCCCTCGGCATCCAGTCTCGAAACGATTTCCTTCTCGTACTCGGCCTTGCAGGCATAGTCGCGGGGAGAAAAGGCGAAGCATGGTACCCCGAGCGTGCGGGCCCGGTCCACCACCGGTGCCCCGGGCCGGTCGCAGACAAGCAGCGACACGACGGCAGGAATCCTGCCGTCGGCGCACGCCCGGGCTATGACCTCGAAATTGGTCCCTTCACCGCTCGCGAACACCGCTATCCTGCTCATCTTCTTTTGAGCAGTCCCCTTTTCTCCGCTTCCTTTTCCTTCCATATTGCTGTTTTCCTCCTGACTGTTCCGTTATTATAGTCCAAAGACGAATTACATGATGCTCACCCCGCTGCCGGACTTTACCCTGCCTATAAGCGAGGCCTTCTCCCCCATCGCCTCCAGTATGTCCATGGCCTTCCGCGCCTCGGACTCGTCGAGCACTATCACCATGCCTATGCCCATATTGAAGATATTGAACATCTCCCTGTGCGGCACCCCGCCCTTCTCTTCGAGGAAGCGGAACACCGGCAGTATCTCCCAGCTGCCTTCATGGATTTCCAGACCCTGGCCCTCGTGCAGCACGCGGGGTATATTCTCGTCGAAACCTCCTCCGGTGATATGGCTTATGCCGTGTACGTCACAGTTTCTTATCACTTCGAGCACGGGCTTCACGTAAATACGTGTGGGAGTAAGGAGCACGTCCCCGAGCCTGCGGCCTCCAAGTTCCTCAATTTCATCGGTATATGAAAGGCCGCTGTCCGAAACTATCTTGCGCACGAGGCTAAAACCGTTGGAATGCACTCCCGAGGAGGCAATGCCCACGAGCACATCCCCGGCCTTGACCTTGGAGCCGTCAATCAGACGTGCCTTGCTGACCACCCCCGTAGTATATCCGGCTATGTCGTATTCCCCGTCGGCGTACATTCCCGGCATCTCCGCTGTCTCTCCCCCCACGAGGGCGCAGCCAGCCTGACGGCAACCTTCGGCGACTCCGGCTACTATGGCCTCAACCTTCTCCGGAACATTGTGACCTATGGCCACATAGTCGAGGAAAATCAGGGGTTCCGCTCCCTGCGCGAGCACGTCGTTCACGCACATGGCCACGGCATCTATGCCCACGGTGTCGTGTTTGTCCATCGCGAAGGCTATCTTGAGCTTGGTTCCCACGCCGTCGGTTCCGCTCACGAGCACAGGATCGGCTATATTCAGGGCCGAGAGGTCGAACATTCCACCGAAAGAACCTATGTCTCCCATGGAACCCCGGCGCATGGTCGAGGCAACGTGCTGTCTGATACGGCGTACCACCTCATATCCGGCCTCCAGATTGACCCCTGCGTCCTGATATACCGCCGACGCACTCGCTTCCTTCACTCCGGCAGCGTCAGCAGAACCTTCGTCCGTGACATTGCCGTCGGAACTGCCGCCGCCAGTAGCGATGCTGCCCAGTCCCTCCCGCAGCATATCCAGCACGCGGCAGTACGAGGCTACAATATTCCCCACATCGTGGCGGAAGCGGTCCTTGTCGAGTCTTTCTCCGGTGGCTGCGTCCCAGAAACGGCAGGTGTCCGGGCTGATTTCGTCACATATCATTATGCGCCCCTCCGAGTCCCGGCCGAATTCGAGTTTGAAGTCGACCAGTTTCAGACCCGAGCGCCTGCACAGTCCGCCCAGCAACTCATTGACCCGGCGGGCTATGGCGTATATCTGCGAAAGGTCTTCGTAACTGACTATGCCGAGGGCCACTGCCTGGGAGTCGTTGATGAGCGGGTCCCCGAGCTCGTCGCGGTTGTAGGTCAGGTCGTAGATTACCGTGGCCGGCTCCGTCCCCTCCTCGAGCGCGAGCCTGTCGGCGAGGGTGCCGGCTATGAGGTTGCGCACTATCAGTTCGAGAGGGATGTTGCGGCTCTTGCGACAGAGCTGTTCAGTCTCTGACAACATGGAGATGAAATGGGTGTAGACCCCGTTTTTCCCGAGATAGTCGAGGATCAGCGATGAAATATTGTTGTTCACCTTCCCCTTTCCAGGAAATTTCGCTTGCTTGATGCTGTTGAAGGCCGTTGCCACATCCTTGAAGTGGATTATCACCTTCTCCGGGTCATCGGTCGAGAAAATCTGCTTCTCGTTCCCGTCGAAAACAAGCTCCTTGGAGGAGATTTCTGAATAATTTTCTGACATAAGGCTTATTGTGACAATTCTCCCCTGAAATAACGCACGGCATTCGCAAACAGCGGCTGTGCCTCACCCTGAGGTATATTCCTGAACAAGTTGTTCTCGTATCTTTCGGTATGGCCCATCTTTCCGAGAATCTGGCCGCAAGGACTCGTGATGCCCTCTATGGCGTAGCATGAGCCGTTGGGATTCCACGGTGACTTCATGGTAGGCCTGCCGTCCTCGGGACTGGCATAGCGGAAGGCCACCTGTCCCGCTTCAAAGAGTTTCCTAGCCATTTCCTCGCTCACCACGAACTTGCCTTCACCGTGACTTACGGCTATGCTGTGCAGTTCCCCCTCCTTCATCCCGGCGAGCCAGGGCGAACGGTTCGATTCGACGCAGGTCGTCACCATGCAGGACACGTGGCGGTTAATGTCGTTGTGGAAGAGCGTGGGCGAGTCCCCGGTGACGCTTCCGGTCCTGCCGTAGGGCAGAAGTCCGCTTTTCACGAGGGCCTGGAAACCGTTGCATATCCCGAGTATCAGGCCTCCGCGTCCGAGCAGGGCCTCTATTTCCGCGGATACCTTGCTGTTCTCCAGGACATTGGCTATGAATTTCCCGCTGCCGTCAGGTTCGTCTCCGGCAGAAAAGCCCCCGGAGATAGCGAGTATGTCGCAGTCAGCTATATTGCGGCAGAATTCGTCTATGGAGGCGAGCACGGAGTCGGCATCGAGGTTGCGGAACACTCCGAAACGGGTCTCTGCACCCGCAACGCGGAAGGCCTTGGCCGTGTCGTAGTCGCAGTTGGTTCCGGGGAAGACGGGCAGGAAGACCAGCGGGGTCTGTTTGACACGTTCCGGCCTCAGTCTCACCGTCTTTCCCTCCACTGCACGGACTTCCTTCTTCAACTCCGGCCCCGGGCTGACGGGACTGCTCACCGCGGGATATACCTTAGAATAAAGCTGTCCGTTGGCTTCGAGAAGGGAGTCTATGGACATCTCAGTCCCGTTTACGCAGAGCACTTCCCTGTCCGTAACCCTGCCTATGAGCTCTGCTGAGGGCAAATCGAGTTCCACGCAGGACTCGAGCACTATCGAGCCGTAAGTGTAGCCGAACAGCTCGTCTTCAGGCATTTCCGCCTCTGCCCCGAGCCTGTTGCCGAAACTCATCTTGGCAAGGGCCTCGGCCACACCGCCGAAAACGGGGGCGTATGCTGAAACTATCTTTCCGGAAACTATACCCGAATGTACGCAGTCCCAGTTGGCTTTCAGGGCGTCGAGGTCCGGCATCCTGTCGGCGAGGGGTGTGTGCCTGACAAAATATATCCTGTTCCCGGGAGTCTTGAATTCGGGTGAAATCACCTTTCCTGCATCGGTAACGGCCACCCCGAAGGCTATCAGGGCGGGAGGTACGCTTATATCCCCGAAGGTGCCGCTCATCGAGTCCTTGCCTCCTATGGAAGGCAGGCCCAGACCGAGCTGCATTCTGAGGGCGCCGAGCAGGGCAGCCATGGGTTTTCCCCACACGCGGGGGTTCTTGCCCATGCGCTCGAAGTATTCCTGGTAGGAGAAGCGCATACGCGACCAGTCGGCCCCGGCGGCCACTGCCTTGGCACAGGCTTCCACCACGGCGTAAGCGGCCCCGTGATATGGACTCCACTCGGAGATGAAGGGATTGTAGCCGAAACTCATCATGCTTGCAGTATCGGTATATCCGTCCACCGGCAGTTTCTGCACCGACACCTGGGTCTCCGTGGACTGGGTCCGTCCGCCGTAGGGCATCAGCACGGTACTGCGTCCCACCGTGGAATCGAACATCTCCACGAGCCCTTTCTGCGATGCCACATTGGGTTCCGCCAGCCTTGAAGCGAACTTCTCGGCCAGACTCCCGCCCTCGGGCACGCGTCTGAATATGTCCTTGTCCTCAACCGCCGGAATGCAGGCCTCCGCATAGTGCCTGGCCCCCGCACTGTCTATAAATTCCCGGCTGAGGTCGGCCACTTCGATTCCGCCATTGAACATCCTCATGCGGCCGCTGTCCGTCACATCGGCCACGTGAGTGACTTCTACGTTCTCGCTGAGACAGTATTTCTCGAATTCCTCACGGCAGGCGGCCTCCACGACCACCGCCATTCTCTCCTGGGATTCGCTGATGGCGAGTTCCGTGGAGTTCAGACCGCTGTACTTTACCGGCACGCGGTCGAGATATATGTCGAGTCCGGGAGCAAGTTCGCCTATGGCAACGCTCACGCCCCCTGCCCCGAAGTCGTTGGATTTCTTTATGAGCCGAGTCACCTCAGGACGGCGGAACAGCCTCTGCAGCTTGCGCTCCTCGGGCGCATTGCCTTTCTGCACCTCGCTGCCGCAGGTCTCTATGGAACTCTTGTCGTGCTCCTTGGAAGAACCCGTCGCCCCTCCTATTCCGTCCCTGCCCGTGCGTCCGCCGAGCAGCAATATCACGTCTCCCGGAGCGGGACTCTCGCGCCTTACGTCCCCGGCCCTGACGGCACCCACCACGGCCCCGGTTTCGAGGCGTTTCGCCACGTAGCCCTCGTGGTAGATTTCACGTACGTATGTGGTAGCCAGGCCTATCTGGTTGCCGTAGCTCGAATAACCTGCCGCGGCCTTGCGGCTTATGACCCTCTGGGGCAGCTTTCCGGGAAGGGTCGCGCTAACGGGCGCATTGATGTCCCCCGCTCCCGTGACCCTCATCGCCTGATAGACGTATGCCCTGCCTGACAGGGGGTCGCGTATTGCACCTCCTATACAGGTGGACGCACCGCCGAAGGGTTCGATTTCCGTGGGATGGTTGTGGGTCTCGTTCTTGAACTGCAGGAGCCAGCGCTCGGTCTTTCCGTCCACCTCCGCATCCACATAGATGCTGCAGGCATTGTTCTCCTCGCTCTGTTCCAGGTCATCGAGCAGGCCCTGCTGCCGCAGGTATCTCGCGCCTATCGTGGCCATTTCCATAAGACAGACGCTCCTGTCCCCCCTGCCGAGCTCCACCCTTATGCGCTGGAACTCCCCGAGGGCCGCTTCAAGTTCGGGGCGGAGGAAGGAATCCTCTACGCGTATGTCCCTGAACTCGGTAGTGAAGGTGGTGTGGCGGCAGTGGTCGCTCCAGTAGGTATCGAGAATGCGCAGTTCTGTCTCAGTGGGGTCGCGCCTCTCCGAACGGAAGTACTTCACCACTTCCTCAAGGTCGGCCGAACTCATCGCCAGGCCCCATGCCGCGCGAAAAGCGTCGTAGTCCCCTTCGTTCATGGCCGTAAAGCCCTCAAGCGAGGCCAGCGGCTTCACCTCCACATTCTCGACGGCCCTGAGAACGGAAAGGTCCTTGGGCCGGGACTCGATAGCGTTGATATAATAACGAGAAACGGCGGCAAGGTCCTCGTCGGACACTCCGTCGTCGAAAATTAGCAGGCGTGAGCTGCGTATCTGTACATCGGCCGCAGGGTCTATCAGGTGGACGCAGTCCGTGGCCGAAGATGCCCGTTGGTCGAACTGTCCGGGGATATTTTCCACCGCGATGTATTTCTTCCCCTCAAGCGGACATTCGTCGCTGACTATATCCGTCACCCTCTCGCCGAAAACGGTGTAACGGCATTTTTCGAGAAGTTCGGGCGAAAAGCCGAATAAATCGTAGACATTCAGCAACCTCAGCCTGGCGATGGACAGAGAAAGGTTTTCGTTGAATTCATTTTTCAGGCTCTCTGCTTCCACCTGAAACTGCGAAAACTTTTCTACGAAGATTCGATATGCTTTCATCCGCCTATATTTCCGATTTGAGTACCGCTTCCGCCTGGTCTTTCCTGTATTGCTGCAGTCTGGCATCGAGTCCGCTGTCGGACAAAGCCAGGATAGAAACGGCGTACAGCGCCGCGTTTTTCGCCCCGTTGATTGCCATGGTGGCGACGGGTATTCCCGAAGGCATCTGGACTATGGACAGCAGGGAATCAAGACCGTTCAGAGCGGCACTTTTGATGGGCACCCCTATAACGGGCAGAGTCGTCATGGCAGCTGCCATTCCGGGGAGATGGGCGGCCCCGCCTGCACCGGCAATGACCACGCTTACGCCCCTCTCGCGGGCAGTTGACATGTATTCACAGAAAAAATCCGGAGTCCGGTGGGCGCTGATTACCTTCTTTTCGTAAGGCACGCCAAATTCGTCGAGGATTCCGCAGGCGGCCGACATTACGTCCCAGTCGCTTTTGGATCCCATGATGATACTGACTTTCATAATTGAATGGTCCCGAAAAAGAAAGTGCAAATTTACTACATTCTCCAACTCCCCGCAAACGGAATTGTCAATATTTTATCAACATCTTTTTAAACTGTCCCCAAATCCCCCGAAAAAACGCTTTTCAATGAAACTTCCCTGGCTTGAAAGCTGCCCTCTCCCCTGAAAGCAGCTCAAAAAATCCCCGTCGGCGCTATATTTTAGCGTTATTTTCATTACATTTGCGCTCATGGGAGTTACGGGCTTATCAATGGACGGCAAAAGGCAGGGCAGACGCTGCCGGCATCGCCTGTCCCCCGTTATTTTCCCTCATTTGTTCAAAGACAGTCTGCCGGCTGTCTATTTTTGTGTCTCACCCCCGACACGGACCAAGCACCAACCCACATTATGCAACAGGACCTGCTTCTCAAAGGCGACAGCCAGGACATACTGATACGCGGCGGGACAATCTCCGCACGGGGCAAAAATCTTCCCGCAGAACCCGGGACAAGGGTCGTGGATGTCTCCGACTGTCTGGTGACAAGAGGCTTCACCGACATACACGTACACCTGCGCGAACCCGGCTACAGCTACAAGGAAACCATACTCTCGGGCACCATGGCGGCGGCCCGGGGCGGATACACCACCGTCTGTGCCATGCCCAACCTCAATCCCGTGCCCGACAGCCCCGAAAACCTTGAAAAGGAAAGGGAAATAATCAGGCGCGACGCCGTAATCATGGTACTGCCCTACGCTTCCATAACAAAGGGACGTCTCGGCAGCGAACTCGTGGATTTTGCCGCACTCAAGGGTAGCTGCGTAGCTTTCTCGGATGACGGGAGCGGGGTACAGAACAGGGAAATCATGCTTCAGGCCATGCGGGAGGCAGCGGCCAATTCCTGCATCATAGCCGCACACTGCGAAGACAACAGCCTGCTGCATGGAGGCTACATTCATCTCGGGAAATACTGCCGCGAACACTCCCACAAGGGTATCTGTGCGGAAAGCGAATGGAAACAGATAGAGCGTGACCTCGAACTCAGCGCCATCACGGGCTGCCGCTACCATGTATGCCACATATCCACGGCCAAAAGCGTGGAACTCATACGCGAGGCCAAGGCCAGCGGAGTGAAAGTCAGCTGCGAAACCGCACCCCACTACCTGACACTCTGCGACGAAGACCTGCGCGAGGACGGAAGATTCAAGATGAACCCGCCGCTGCGTGGGGCCGAAGACAGGGAGGCTCTGATAGAGGGCCTGAGGGACGGGACAATCGATGCAATCGCCACCGACCACGCCCCGCATTCCGCCGGGGAGAAATCCCGCGGACTTGCACACAGCGCCATGGGCATCACCGGCCTGGAAACCGCATTCCCCGTGCTCTACACCAGCCTCGTGCTCGGAGGGAAAATCAGTCTCGAAAGGCTCATCGAAGCCCTCGACAGCGGACCCAGGAGGATTTTCGGGATTGACAACGAATCGGGCAGGGAAACGGAAGAAGCTTTAGCTGCGCAGCCGGCAGACCTCACCGTAATCGACCTCAACGAACGCTTCACCATAGACAGCCGCGACTTCCTCTCGATGGGCCGCTCCACCCCCTTCGACGGCATGGAAGTCTATGGCAGGGTAAGGATGACAATAAAGGACGGCAAAACCGTCTGGGAATTATAAAAGCTGTATGAAAACGCTGTTTACAATTAAGGAAAACCGCAGGATAGCCTCCGACACCTACAGAATGGAACTCTCCTGCGGATTCATGCCCGAAACTCGCGCCGGCCAGTTCGTGGACATAGCCCTGGACGGCTTCTACCTGCGCAGGCCCATAGCGGTCTGTGACCTCAGCGACGACGGTATGACTATATGCTACAAGGCCGTGGGCAAGGGCACGGAATACATGAGCACCCTCAGGCCCGGAATGACCCTCGACCTGCTGACCGGACTCGGCAACGGTTTCAATGTAGCCGCGTGCCGTGATGCCGCACTTCTGATAGGAGGCGGTCTGGGCGCCGCTCCCCTGCATCTGCTTTGCCGCGAACTGAAGGCGACCGGAAAGAAGGTGAGCGTCGTACTGGGCTTCAACAAGGCCGAAGAGATAATCCTGATCGAGGAGTACAGGAAGATGGGGGTGGAACCCGGGATTGCCACTTTGGACGGAAGCGCAGGCACCAAAGGCTTTGTCGGGGACGTGATAGCCCGGATGTCGCCCGAGTATGACCGTTTCTACTGCTGCGGCCCCCTGCCCATGATGAAGGCCGTATGCGAAAGTCTCCCGACCGGAGGCGAGGCCAGTCTCGAGGAACGCATGGGCTGCGGGGCGGGATTCTGCTACGGCTGCACCCGCATGACCAGGGGCGGCGCCAAAAGAATATGCAAGGACGGACCTGTATTTGACAAGGAGGAAATAATATGGTAAAGGACCTGTCAGTAGAACTCTGCGGGATACGGCTGAAAAATCCCGTGATTCCGGCAAGCGGCACCTTCGGATTCGGCACGGAGATGCAGGAGTGGTATAACCTCAACCTTCTCGGCGCAATCAGCCTCAAGGGCACCACCGGAAGGGAGAGGTTCGGCAACCCCACCCCGAGGATAGCCGAATGCAGCGGCGGCATGATAAATTCCGTAGGCCTGCAGAACCCGGGAATAGACGCGGTCACGGAACTCAAGGTTCCCGAACTCAGGAAGATTTACTCCGGCCCGGTAATGGCCAATATCAGCGGCTTCTCTGTGGACGAATATGCGGAGTGCTGCGCCCGGGCGGACCGCTGCGAAGGCATAGACATGATAGAGCTGAACATCTCCTGCCCCAACGTGCATGACGGCGGAATGAGTTTCGGCACGACCCCCAAGGCTGCCGCCGAGGTGACGAAAGCCGTGAAAGCCGTGACGACCAAGCCCGTGTTCGTGAAGTTGAGTCCCAACGTCACCGACATAGTGGAGATAGCCCGGGCCTGCGAAAAAGCCGGGGCCGACGGCCTTACGGTAGTCAATACCTTCCTCGCCATGCGTATAGACATCTTCAACCGCAGACCCGTGATTGCCGCCGGAATGGGAGGCTTCTCGGGCCGGGCCATATTCCCCATAGCACTCAGGATGGTCTGGCAGGTGGCACATGCCTGCCGCATTCCCGTGATAGGCTGCGGAGGAGTGGCGGGCGCCGAGGATGTGGTGGAAATGATGATGGCAGGGGCGAAAGCCGTGCAGGTCGGAGCCGAGAATATACGCAATCCACTGGCCTGCAAGGAGATAATCGAGGCATTGCCCGGCCTGCTCGACAAGCTCGGACTCGATTCCCTCGCCGAGCTGAAAAGACTGTGATTCCGGAGCCGGCTGAAACTTCCGTCGGAAACACGGCGTCAGAAAACAGGCCGGCGACAGCCATTAACTGACAACAAACAATTTAAAAAGACAATGAACGCAAAAGATGTCATAATAGCCTGCGACTTCAGCAGCCGGAGCCAGACCCTGGACTTTCTCGACCTCTTCGGAAGCACGGAAAAGCCCTTCGTCAAGACAGGCATGGAACTCTTCTACAGCGAAGGCCCGGACATAGTCCGCGAAATCAAGGCTCGGGGCCACAAAATCTTCCTCGACCTCAAGTTGCACGACATACCCAACACCGTGCGCAAGGCCATGAAGGTCCTCTCCGCACTCGACATCGATATGTGCAACGTACACGCAGCCGGCACCATGGAAATGATGAAGGCCGCCCTGGAAGGTCTCACCCGCCCCGACGGCAGCAGACCCCTGCTCATAGCCGTGACCCAGTTGACCTCGACCAGCGAGGAGAGGATGCAAAGGGAACTGCTCATAAACGCCGGCATCAACGAAACCATAGTCAGGTACGCCCTCAATGCCCGCGAGGCCGGACTCGACGGAGTAGTGTGCTCCCCGCTCGAAGCCGCCATGGTCAAGGAAGCCTGCGGCAGCGACTTCCTCACCGTTACCCCGGGAATACGCTTCGCCGATGCTGCGGCCGATGATCAGGTGCGCATAACCACCCCCGAAAGGGCCAGACAAACAGGCAGCGACTTCATAGTCGTGGGCAGGCCGGTCACCGCAGCCGCCGACCCGGTAGCGGCGTACAGAAGATGTGTCAAGGAATTTCTGAACAGATAAAAAGATATGCAGAACGACAACTTGCAGAGAAGCATAGCCAGAGAGCTGCTTTCCATCGGAGCCGTCTTCCTCAGGCCGGAAGAGCCCTTCACCTGGGCCAGCGGCATCAAGAGTCCCATTTATTGCGACAACAGGCTCACCCTCTCGTCTCCGGCGGTACGCGACAAGGTCGAACACGGCCTCGCCGCCCTCATACGCGACAACTACCCCGCCGTCGAGATGCTCATGGGCACCTCCACGGCCGGAATAGCCCACGCCGCCATTACCGCCTCCATACTGAACCTGCCCATGGGCTACGTGCGCTCGGAGGCCAAGAGCCACGGACGCAACAACCGCATTGAGGGGCGCATGGAGAAAGGTGCCAGGGTGGTCGTTGTAGAAGACCTCATCTCCACGGCCGGCAGCGCGCTCGACGTGGTACAGGCCCTGCGCGAAGAAGGGGCCGAAGTGCTCGGGATAGTCAGCATCTTCACCTACGGAATGAAGAAGGGTCTGGAGAGAATGGAGGCCGCGGGCGTCAGAAACGTATCGCTCAGCAATCTCGACACCCTCGTTGACGTGGCGGTAGATGAAGGATATATAGCCGCCGAATGGAAAGACAGGATAATTGAATTCAGAAACTCATTATGAAACACCTAATCGACGCCACAGACCTCAGCAAACAGGAAACCGACCAGATAATAGCCCTGGCCGAGGATATCACAGCCAACAAGGAGAAATACTACGACAGAATGGCGCACAGGAAGCTCGCCACCCTTTTCTATGAACCCAGTACCCGCACCCGGCTCAGCTTCACTTCGGCCATGATGGAACTCGGAGGCAGCGTAATCGGCTTCTCGGACGCGAAAAATTCTTCGGTCAGCAAGGGAGAGACCGTACAGGACACAGTGCGCGTGGTAGGCTGCTTCGCCGATATCATTGCGGTGAGGCATCCGCTCGAAGGTGCTCCCCTGGCTGCCAGCGAGGTTGCCAGCGTCCCCATAATCAATGCCGGTGACGGAAGTCACAGCCACCCCACCCAGACCCTGACCGACCTGCTCACAATCAAGCGTGAACTCGGCCATATTGACAACATTACCATAGGTTTCTGCGGCGACCTGCGATTCGGACGCACAGTACATTCGCTCATCAAGGCCCTGTCACGCTACGAGGGTATCAAAGTTATCCTCATTGCTCCGGAAGAGCTCAGACTGCCCGACTATATCAAGCAAGACGTGTGCGAGCGCAAGGGAGTGGCCTACACCGAGACGGCCGACCTCGACTCCGCACTTCCGGAACTGGACGTGCTGTATATGACGCGGGTACAGAAGGAAAGGTTCCTGGACGAGGACGAATTCGACAGGGTGAAGGACAGTTTCGTGCTTGACTGCAGGCGTATGGCCCTGGCAAAGGAGAAAATGGCAGTGCTTCACCCGCTTCCCAGGGTCAACGAGATACTCACCGAGGTGGATTCCGACCCGAGAGCCGCCTATTTCCGTCAGGTGGAGAACGGGAAATTCGTCAGAATGGCCCTTATCTGCAAGTTGTTCGAATGGAAGGACGACCCGGAGCACGGTATGCGTGACCCCGAGGAGGTCAAGGACGACAGCCTGCGCTGCAGCAATATCAAGTGCATAAGCCGCCACGAGAACGTGCGCCAGAGATTCAGGATTGCCTCCACCGGCAGCACCCGCTGCAGATACTGCGACACGAAGATAAAGTAATTCCAGACTGTCCGAATGCGAATTGCGGGAGGAACTTGTTTATGCTTCAACTGCAAAGCAAAACAGTGATTCTGTAAAGACTTTTAGAGATAAGAAAGGAGGTGAGCCGATATGTTTGGCTCACCTCAGTCTTATTACCGGCGATTCACCTCGTCGGGTGTTTTACAAAGCCGATATTTCCTCCAAGGACAGTCCCGTAGCGCTTGC
>CAZMTY010000031.1:0-20256 GCA_964569595.1 uncultured Muribaculaceae bacterium | reverse complement strand
TGAAGACGCAGATTGACAGATTCCTCATGAATACACGAGAGGGTGGGTCCGATTTGACTCACCCTCTCATATTACAGGCCTGCCGGAAGCCGGGCCTGAATTGTCGGCAATTTTTCGACACGGCCCACAGATCCGGGAACGTGCCCTGGCGCCGCGTATCTCCGCGCAATCACGGCAGGGGCTTCAGTCCCTCCCAGCGCACATCCCAGGTACCGTCCTTGGGGAAACCGGGATTCTCCACCTCGCAGCCGTCCCATCCGGCACACATCAACGCCACCGCAGTAAGCAGACCGCCGTTCCCCGGCAGGTAGCAGCGCAGCCGGCTGTCCTGGTAGTTATGGCCGTTTGGCAGATAGGTATTCGTTCTCTGGTCCATCAGAAGGGCGTTGACTGCCTTTTCGGGCTCGCCCAACCTTACCGCATTCATGCAGGTCGTAGGGAAATCCCAGCCCCAGGTCTTGTCCCAGTTCCAGTTCTCATAGACCCAGTCGAAGGTATTCTTCATGATTTCCAGGTCGGCCTGGGGCGTGAAAGGCAGCACACCCACGGCAGCCAGCACGGCCATGTGGTCGGAATACATCCTTATGTCGGAATAGGTATCCGGCTCGCTTTCAGCGGCAAGATAGAGTCCGTCCTTTTGGGCGAGGGGCGAGAGCTTGGTGATCAGTTCGTCCCAGTCTGCATTGCGTTCCTGCCCCATGCGTTCGCGCCACAGCTGCGCCGTCTGCAGCCCGAAACGCCAATACGAAAGTTCGAATGGAGGATTGACGGTTTTGGAAGCCTGGAGGGTCTCCTGCGCGGCTATGCAGCCCTTGAGTATATATCTGTCGTTCTCCTCATCGTAGGTGGCGAAATCCGCCATGAATTCGGCCGTTTCCTCCACCAGGCTATAGTATTTCCCGAGTACCTCCCGTGAAGGTTCCGCCCTGTAGAGCAGTTCGGCCAGGTATATGAGATGGGGCTGCTGCCAGATAAGGAATGAACCTACGTTGGAGGGAGCCTCGAATCCGGAAGGGTCGGTCATTTTCATCCAGCGCACTCCCTTGAATCCCTGGCGCTCTGCTATATTCCGGGCTATGTGCTCGACCTCGCCGTACCAGGGCAGGGTGCGGGCGAGCAGGTCTTCGTGACCCCAAAGGGCGAAATGAGACTGATGCCACCAAATCATCTCCATGTGATGCTTGCCGAACCAGGAGTTGTAGGTGAGTCCTGTCTCCTGGGGCGGGACATCCCCGCAGCACTGTATGGCAAGGAGATACTGGCTCAGTACCACCCTGCGCTCGAGTTCGGGGGCACGCGGGTCCGTGCAGCGGCTGAAATCCACCACCGCCCCGTCCTTCCAGAAGTGCTGCCAGTATTCCGAGGAGCGTTCTGACGACAGGAGGGCGTCATCGGCACCCGGTTCAGGTTCTTTTTCACAGAACTCGGCGGTAAAGCTCCACTTGTCCGCGTATGGCACGAGTGCGACCACGTTTCTGTCGACCTGTTCTATCCCGGCATCGCTGAGGGAGACCTTCACGTAATAACGCGTGTCGTCTATGGTCCTCGATATCAGGGCAAGCCCGTCGGACAGCACTACAGTTTCGGTACTGTGCAGCGAGTCCTTGGTCCAGTCGCAGGCGTCATCGCTGTGCAGGCCGCTGGGATAGGGGAAACGGAAGACCACCGGAAGCCGGGAGGGATTGTCTATTCTGACGGCCACCATGTCCGAATCGGGGTCGCATGAGGTGAGGACAGAGACCTTGCCGCCGTCATATAAAAAGTTCGAACTTATACTCCCGTTCCACATATCGAGGGTCTGGTCTATTTCGGAAATCTTTGAGGGATCGAGGGAAGCGAAGCCTATGGCCCCGAGATGAAGGCGGTGCGGATTCACCCTGTACCAATCGGAGGCCGCCTCTGCCCTGCCGCCTTTTAGCTGGCAGGTATAGAGCTCCTCATGGCCGCGACCGAAATCGTAGGCCTTCAGCGTTTCTTCGAATTTCAGTCCCTCGGGATTGGCGAAGGAATGCCAGCCCCATTGCGACTGGGTGCCGAGAGGAACGCCTCCGGAATAGAGTTCGGGAAAACTCTGCAAGCCGGTCACGTCGACAGTGAAGGCGAAGCGGCCGTTACCCACTGACAGGGAGGCCAGGGTATCGATGGAAGTGACGTGGGGATTGTTGCGTCTTACAAGTGCCTCGCGGTCTATTGCGCCGTCGCACGAAACCAGGGCAAGGGCCAGCATGGCAGGGAGAAAGAGTCTTTTCATTTCAGTGTCGTTTTTGTGGTTCCGGAACGTCCGGACAAATCATTTCAAGATAATTATTATTCTTTTCCTCTCCAAAAAGCAGGGGTGATGTCCCGGCCGTGATAATACAAACGCTGGTTGGTACCGGGCTTGTTCAGCGGTCCGCGCTCGGGGATATAGGGCCCTGTCTTCAGAAAATCGAAGATTTCGGCCAGTTCCGCTTCCACCTCGGGCCGCCCGGAATACAGGGCCAGCTCGAGAAAGGGATGAGAGGAGCGTATATGACGGGCGAGCGAGACAAGGGCTTCGCTGTCATTGCCTTCGCCGAGAAAGAGGAAGCAGTCTATGCCATAGTTGTCATCGATAAGGCGGTCTACAAGTTCCGGGGTCAGTTCGGAACCTATGTCCTGCCTGAGAAAGGGCGAATGACAACCGGCGCAGGTACCCTGGCAGTTGGAGATTTCCACGGCAAGCGATACCCTTCCCGGAATTTCCTCAAGGACGACGTCCGTCAGCTCGGGGATGTATTTGATCATGCAAGTCCGGAATCCGTATTGGCGTCCTTCGTGGCGTAGAACCTGTGTTCCGCCTCTTCCTGTCTGGGCTCCGCGAAGGAAGATACTCTCTTGAGATAACCTATCACGCGCGTGAGGTAGTCCAGGTTGGTGCTGCCGCACTTGGGGCATTTCGTGAGAGTGTCCTTGCTGATATGGCCGCATTCGCCGCAGACCGTATTGCGTATGTTGAAGGTGAAGTAATTGGTGCCGTAATGCGCCGCCACCTTCAGGAGCTGGCGGTACTGCTCCTTGGAAAGATGTTCCTGAAGGTTCATGTGCAGGGCCGAGCCTCCGTCGAGGTATTTGACAAAGGTCTCGCCGTGGAGTTTGAACTTGTCGATTATGGACACGCTGTCGTCCTCGGGATTGTAGAAGTACGAACTGTAGAGATTGTGCTTCGAGGAGACGAAGTAGCCGTCCTTCTTGTCCCATTTGTAGTTCTTGGCCGCAAGGTTCTCTGCCGGAACGAATTCGGTGTTGAACATCGCGTCGGGAGTGCGGTCCCGGCGGTTGCAGATATTGATGGTTTCAAGAACCTGGTTCACGAAGTTGTTGTACTCCTTGTTCGGGCTGATATCCAGGCCGAGGAACTCGGCGGCTTCGGTCAGTCCGTTCACTCCCACCGTCAGGTACTGCTTCCTCATGTCGATGAATCCGGCCGAATAGACATCGAGCATATCGGCCTTGTAGAAGTCGTGTATGATTTCGTTGAAGGCCATCTGGTACTTGTGGACCCTCGAGGTCATCTCCGTCAGGTCCTTGCATATATAATTGGTATAGAGGTCCTCCTTGTCGTAGAAATGCGACATGGGGTTCAAGGGCTTTCCCGCAGGCAGGTGCACTCCCCTGCGCTCCATGAAGTAGCGGCGGACTGCGTCCTGAATCAGGCGGTTGAGATTGATGGTCATTACCGACTTGGAGCCGGTGGCCACAGAGGCCGTGCCCATGGAATACTGGTGGGTCGTGTAGTTGTGTTCGCTGTCTTCCTTGTCTTCAAGGTCCTTGATACTGTTGCGAAGGCGGCAGCAGCTCGAGAGCGAATCGGGGCTGTTGGATATGTAGCAGAAGAAACTGTGGCCCTTGGACCACATCTCAGCTGTGAAATCGGCGTAATCCTTGTCGAGGTAGTCGTCGCCTCCGTCGGTAAGCAGGGCCATGGTCTCGACAGGGAAGGTAAGGATGTAGTTGTTCCTCTCCTCGTTGAACCAGTTCATGAAGTGCCTCTGCAGCCAGTCCAGGGTCTCCCACCTGGGGGCCGAGCCGTCGGGGAAACGGAAATCCCCGAAGACACCCTCGAAATAGTTTCTGTCGAAATAGCTGATGTTCCAGAACACGGTCTGGTAGCCGCGGTTGCCCGCCGGCATGTTCATGGAGTGGACCACCTGCTGGAAGTAATTGTCTATCACCTTGACGAGTGTTCGCTGCTTCGCATTGAGTTCCACGACTTTGTCCAAGATGTCGAGGTAGTCGTCGCCATAGTCCTTGCGCAGGAAATAGTCGAAATACATCAGGAATTCCGGGGTGGCGACGGCGCCCATGAACTGAGAGGAGATGGAATAGACGAGGTTGATGAACTCGCCGCAGAAGGACTTGAGGTCGGTGGGGGCTATGGAAACTCCTCCGAGCTCCTTCAGACCGCTGACCAGGAAGGGGTACATGGTTATCGCCACGCAATAGGGGAAGCCGGGTGTGCCGCTCTCGTCGTGCTTGTACAGTATGTGGGAATTCAGGTCCTTGAGGTACTGGTCGGCAAGGGAACGTCCGTACATAATCTTGATCTTGTCGCACATTATGTAACGGTTCTGCTTGATATTGTTCTCCTTGTAGAGTTCGTTGCCGAGGGTCACTATGTTCTTGCGCGTGACATTGGCGTTGGAGTCGAACTTCGAGCCGGTGGCGGCATTGGAGGCCACGATGTAATCCTTTATGAAGTCGCGTTTCTTGCGCAGGTCCACGTCGGCGTCGAACTTCTCTATATATGCCAGGGCTACCTTCTTGTTGACCGACATCAGCGACTCCTCCACCTGGCGGCGGATTTCAGCGCTGGTAATGCCCTCGTATATGTACAGATTGTTGATTATCGACACTACTATGGCGTCATCGCAGTATTCGTGAGCAGTCTTGTATGCCTCATGTATACCCCGGGCAAGTTTCGCCTTATCGAATTCCTCGATTGAGCCGTTTGTTTTACGGACATCCATTTTATTCTGTTCCTTAGGTTATATGACTATATGTTTCTGTTTCTGAATTGTCGCCATCCGTACTGTCCCCGTCATCGGCCCAGGCGGCCGCAAAAATCCGTGGGGTTCCATGCTGTCTCCCTCCACCCGCGGTCCCCCGGGACTTTTGCCCACTTCCTGAGACGCAAGTGAAGCAAATTTAGGCATTATCCGGTGCCGGATGAGCGGTAGACGGGAACACTTCAGTTGAAGTTATCAACAAAGTATCCACAATCGCGCGCAGTACGCGATATAGCCGCGTCAGGGGCAGGTCTGGCGTTCAGTACCTATCTTCAGGGGGCCGGAATGGCGTGTAATCAAAAGTTTTGTCTAACTTTGCGTTTCTATGCAAGCGGGCAAGGACATACTTCTGGGCAAACTCCGGGCCGGAGACGCCATGAGCTTTGGGGAGCAGCTCCGTCTTACCCTGCTGCTCGCCTTCCCCTCGATAATGGCGCAGTTGTCGATGTGCCTGATGAGCTACATAGATGCAGCCATGGTGGGGAGGCTCGGTTCCGAGGAGGCAGCGGCCATAGGACTGGTCAGCACCTCGACCTGGATACTCGGCAGTTTCTGTTATGCCAACAGCTCCGGATTCAGCGTCCAGATTGCCCACCGCTGCGGGGCGAGGGACTTCCGGGAGGCCGGGCGCATTTTCCGTCAGGGACTCGTCACCGTACTTGCAGTCAGCCTGTTGATAGCCCTCCTCGGCATATCGCTGAGTGAGCCCCTGCCGCGCTGGTTGGGAGGCGGTCTCGAGATACGTAAGGACGCTTCGGATTACTTCCGCATATATTCCGCCTTCATTCCGGCATTCCAGCTGGCGGTCTTCTGTCAGGCTTCGCTCGTGGCAAGCGGGAACACCAAGGTCCCCAGCATAACGAGCATCTTGATGTGTCTGCTCGACGTGGTATTCAACTATATCTTCATTTTCGTGCTCGGAATGGGAGTGGCCGGTGCGGCCATCGGTACAGGACTCGCCGTGCTTTGCGCCGGTATTTTCCTCCTGATATATGTTCTCGGCTCCAGCAAGGAACTTTCATTGCGGCGGAGCAGGGCATGTCCTTCGCGCATGGAAGCGGCGGAAGGGAATTATTCCCTTTCGGAAGTCAGGGAGACGAGGAAGGAGGTCTACTCCCATGCCTTGAACATAGCCTGGCCGCTGTGGTTGCAGAATCTCGTCAGCAGAGGCGCCTATATAGCGGCCACGGTGATTGTCGCGCCCCTCGGGACCATAGCCATTGCGGCCAATTCCTTCGCCATCATAGCCGAAGGGTTCTGCTACCTTCCCGGCTACGGTATGGAGGACGCGGCCACGTCCCTTGTAGGACAGAGCCTGGGTGCCGGGCGCAAGAACATGGCCAGGAAGTTCGCCAGAATAACCATATCCACGGGAGCGGCCATGATGACCTTCCTCGGCATACTCATGTGGATATTCGCCCCCCAGATTATGGGCATGATGAGTAGCGACCCCGAAGTGGTAAGGCTTGGGGCGCAGTGTCTGAGGATTCAGGCCTGGGCGGAACTGCTCTACGCTGTCAGCATAGTGGCTTACGGCTGCTGTGTGGGTGCCGGCGACACCCTTGTCCCCTCGGTCATCAATCTCATGAGCATGTGGGTCATAAGGCTCGGACTCGCCCTCCTGCTCATACCCCGGTTCGGACTGCAGGGTTACTGGATTGCCATGGCGGTGGAACTCAGCATCAAGGGCGTAATCTTCGCGATACGCATCAAGGGGGACAAGTGGATGCAGACCGGGCTTGCAAGGGCCTCGGAAACCTCCCATGCACGAAATACAGCAGGATGAGCCAGCATGTTCTTGCATATTTCCCGCGCTTTTCGTAGCTTGTGAGTTTGTCCGGCGGGCCCTTTGTCAGACAGGGGCGGCCGCTGGATTTTGCTGTGAATACAGATAAACAAAGCATAAAGAAGTAATGAAAAAACTTGATGTAGTGCTCGGCCTCCAGTGGGGCGACGAGGGCAAAGGAAAGGTTGTCGACGTACTCACTCCGGACTATAAGGTCATAGCACGCTTCCAGGGCGGTCCCAATGCCGGACATTCCCTGAAGTTCGACGGAGAGGGCTTCGTCCTTCACACTGTTCCTTCTGGAATTTTCCGCAAGGATTCACTGAACGTCATAGGCAACGGAGTCGTGATCGACCCGGTAATCCTCATGGAGGAGATTCACAACATCGAGAACAGGGCCGGCGACATCAGCGGAAAACTCTCGATTGCCAAAAGGGCCCAGCTCATACTCCCCACCCACCGTATGCTCGACGCAGCCAGCGAGCAGGCCAAGGGAAAGTCTAAAATAGGTTCAACGCTCAAAGGCATAGGTCCGGCATATATGGACAAGACCGGGCGCAACGGCCTCAGGGTCGGCGACATACTTGCTCCGGACTTCAAGGGGCGCTACGAGGCTCTCAAGAAGAAACATTTCGGACTGCTGGCCCAGTATGATTTCGAATACGATATAAGCGAGTACGAGAAGAAATGGCTGGAAGCGGTGGACGAGATGAAGCGCTTCAGTTTCATCGACAGCGAGATAGTCGTCAACGGATACATTGACAACGACGTCCCCGTGCTTGCCGAAGGGGCCCAGGGTTCGCTGCTCGACATTGATTTCGGTACCTATCCCTTCGTAACCTCGTCCAATACCATGACGGCCGGAGTCTGCACAGGTCTGGGAGTCGCTCCCTGCAAGGTGGGCAAGGTCATGGGTATCTTCAAGGCATATTGCACCAGGGTCGGAAGCGGCCCCTTCCCCACCGAGCTCTTCGATGCCACCGGGGAGGAAATCAGGCGTACAGGCAATGAGTTCGGAGCCACGACAGGAAGGCCGCGCCGCTGCGGATGGCTGGATATGGTAGCCCTGAAATATGCCGTCATGATGAACGGAGTGAGCGAACTCATAATGATGAAGGCCGATATACTCAACGGCTTCGACACCATCAAGGTGGCCACCGCCTACCGTATAGACGGCAAGGAAGTGGACTATTTCCCCTTCGAAAGCGAGCGTGAGCTTGAGCCGGTGTACAGGGAGTTCAAGGGCTGGAAGAGCGACATCCGCCCTGTAAGGCGCTACGAGGACTTCCCCGCCGAACTCAAGGAATATATCTCCTTCATAGAGAGCGAGACCGGCTGCCCCGTGAGGATTATATCCACAGGCCCGGACAGAAGCGAGATAGTTGTCAGGGAGAACTTATAATTCAAGCTCCCCGAAAGAATTGGGAAAGGGTCGTATCAAACTCTGCATTGAGCAATGATACGGCCCTTTCAGGTATTGCGGTTATAATCTGTAACTTCCGTCCTCTTTCTTCGTCCGCGCTACTCTCCCTGCGTCTCCTGCCCGGTGGCAATCCCGACACGCTTGAAAATGTAGCCTACGTTCTTCAGATAGTAGTCTATGGTGAAGCAGGCATCGAGTTCCTCCTTGTCGAGCAGCCTGTTTACCGCAGGTTCGGCCTCGAGCAGGGTCTTGTAGTCCAGCCCCTCCGTCCAGGCCTTCATGGCTACGGGCTGCACAGTGTCGTAAGCCTGTTCGCGGGAGAGTCCCTTGCCTATCAGTGCATTCATCACCCTTTGGGCGAAAATCACACCCTTGGTCATGTAAATATTGGACAACATCCTCTCGGGATAGACCACAAGGTTTTCAAGTATGCCCTTGAAACGGTTGAGCATGTAGTCGAGCAGTTCGGTGGCATCAGGCAGGATTATGCGCTCCGTGGAGGAATGGGAAATGTCCCTTTCATGCCACAGGGCCACGTTCTCGCAGGACGCGGACATATAGCCCCTCATCACCCGGGCACAACCGCAGATGTTCTCGCTGCTTATAGGATTACGCTTGTGGGGCATGGCGCTGGAACCCTTCTGGCCCTTGCGGAAAGCTTCTTCCACTTCCCTGACCTCCGTGCGCTGGAGATTGCGCACCTCCATGGCCATCTGTTCGAGGCTCGAGGCTATCACTGCGAGGGTGGCTATGTACCAGGCATGTCTGTCCCTCTGCAGGACCTGGGTGGAGATGTCGGCGGAGGCGATTCCGAGCTGTTCGCAGACATAGTCCTGAATGAACGGGGGTATGTTGGCGAAATTGCCCACGGCTCCGCTGATTTTGCCGGCCTCCACCCCCTTGGCCGCTGCCTTGAACCTTTCGATATTGCGCTTCATCTCGGCATACCACAGGGCCCATTTAAGGCCGAAGGAACTTATGTCCGCGTGGATGCCGTGAGTTCTGCCTATGCAGGGAGTATCCTTGAATTCCAAGGCCCTGCGACGGAGCACTTCAAGGAATTCTTCAAGGTCTTCCAGCAGAATGGCATTGGCCTGCTTGAGCAGGTAGCCGTTGGCCGTATCTACCACGTCGGTGGAGGTGAGCCCGTAGTGAACCCACTTTCTCTCATCGCCGAGGGTCTCGCTGACCGCCCGGGTGAAAGCCACGACATCGTGGCGGGTCTGCTCCTCGATTTCAGTGATTCTGTCGATGCTGAACCCGGCACGGCTGCGTATCTTCTCCACATCCTCTGCCGGAATCACTCCGAGTCTGCTCCATGCCTCGCATGAAAGTATCTCGACCTTGAGGTAGGCGCTGAACTTGTTTTCCTCAGTCCAGACGTCGCGCATGAGCTTGCGTGAATATCTTTCTATCATAATGTGCCCTGCTCTTTGATGAAGGCTTCAATCGCACCGCATATACGGCCCTGTACGTCCTCTTCCATTGCCGGAACGAAGGTCTCGCCGGTAATCTGTTCGTAAAGCTCGATGTATCTTTCGGTTATTCCGGCAACCACCTCGGGGGTCATCTCGGGGACGCTCTCTCCCGGCCTGCCCTGGAATCCGCTTGCCATCAGCCATTCGCGGACAAACTCCTTGGAAAGCTGCTTCTGCCTCTCGCCCCGCGCGAGCCTTTCCTCGTAGCCCTCGGAATAGAAGTAACGGGAGGAATCCGGGGTGTGAATCTCGTCCATGAGTATAATCTGGCCGTTGCGTTTGCCGAATTCGTATTTCGTATCCACGAGTATCAGGCCCCTTTCGGCAGCCATTTCGCTTCCCCTGCGGAACAGCGCCCTGGTATATTTCTCCAGGCGGGCATATTCTTCGGCGCTGACAAGACCCCTGGCTATGATTTCCTCGCGGCTTATGTCCTCGTCGTGGCCTTCCTCGGCCTTGGTGGTGGGGGTGATTATGGGTTCGGGGAAACGCTGGTTCTCCACCATGCCGTCGGGCAACGCCACTCCGCAGAGACTGCGCTTTCCGTCCCTGTACTCACGCCATGCGTGTCCGGTCAGGCAGCCGCGTATCACCATTTCCACCTTGTAGGGCTCGCATCTGTAGCCGGCAGTGACCATGGGGTCGATTTTGGCAATCTTCCAGTTGGGGATAATGTCGGAAGTCGCGTCCAGGAACTTCGAAGCTATCTGGTTAAGAACCTGCCCCTTGTAGGGAATACCCTCGGGAAGGACCACGTCGAATGCGGAGATGCGGTCAGTGACGACCATAATCAGATAATCGTTTCCGATGCTGTAGACATCACGGACCTTGCCGGTGTACTTGCCCGTCTGGCCCTGAAAGTTGAAATTAGTCTCGGTAATAGCTTTCATAATAGGATAGTGCTCCGGAGATTTGACCCGGACTTTGTTCCGGACCGCGAAGTTAGGTGTTTTTTCTTTGGCTGAAAGTATTTTTGGAAAAAAACGACGGGCTTCTTACTTTTGTCGCGATATGTTCCATCTTGACAGTGAGCTCCACGAAGAGTGCGGAGTGTTCGGGATATTCGGGGTTCCTGATGCGGCAAACCTCGTATATTATGGTCTTCACGCCCTTCAGCATCGTGGCCAGGAAGGCAGCGGAATCGTATCCTGCGACACTGAAGGCAATTTCAGCCGGGTCAAGGGACAGGGTCTCGTAACCGAAGTCTTCAACGAAGAAAGAGTCAGGTCGCTCTCCGGCAATATGGCCATAGGCCACGTGAGGTATTCCACCACCGGAGGGAATACAATCGAGAACGTACAGCCCTTCCTCTTCCACCACAATACCGGAGATTTTGCCCTGGCGCACAACGGGAATCTGGTCAATTCGAGCCAGCTGAGGCTGTTTCTCGAGGACAACGGCAGCCTGTTCCAGTCCTCGTCGGACAGCGAAATCCTCGCCCACCTCATACGCAAGGACACCCAGGACCGCAAACGTCCGAGAATCTACGCCATTAAGGAGGCCCTTAACATGATAGAGGGGGCGTTCGCCTTCCTTATAATGACCAAGAACAGGATTTACGCCTGCCGTGACAAACACGGGTTGCGCCCGCTTTCGCTCGGACGCATAGGAGAGGGCTATGTGATAAGCAGCGAGACCTGCGCCTTCGACGTGATAGGTGCGGAATTCATAAGGGACCTGGAACCGGGAGAGATAGTCACAGTGGATCATCAGGGAGTACGCTGCAACAGCTACTCCGACTTCCGCCACCACTTCATGTGCGCCATGGAGTACATCTACTTCTCCCGGCCGGACAGCGACATAGAAGGCTGCAATGTCCACAATTTCAGGAGGCATTCGGGGAAACTGCTCTATGCCGAGGCGCCTGCGGACGCCGATATAGTGGTGGGAGTGCCCGATTCGAGCCTGAGCGCCGCCATGGGTTACGCGGAAGCGGCCGGACTGCCATACGAAATGGGGCTGATAAAGAACAAATATATAGGCCGCACCTTCATCCAGCCCTCGCAGGAATTGCGCGAAAAGGGGGTCAAGATGAAAATGTCCGCCGTCAAGACCGTCGTAAACGGCAAGCGGGTGGTCCTTATAGACGATTCCGTGGTGAGAGGCACCACTTCGAGGCGCATAGTACGTATGCTCAGGGAGGCAGGGGCAAGCGAGGTTCACCTGCGCATTGCCAGCCCGCCCATCACGAGACCCTGTTTTTACGGAGTGGACATCTCCACCTACGACGAACTGATATGCGCCCATAAAAGCATAGACGAGGTGCGCGACATTCTCGAAGCGGATTCTCTCGCCTTCCTTTCGGAGAAAGCCCTCTATGAGGCCGGCAACCGCAGTGAGCTCTGCCTTGCCTGCTTCAACGGCAACTATCCCACCTACCTCTATCAGTCCATAGAAGATGCCAACAAGGACGGTAAATTTTAGTCGGAAATGCTCAGGGAAGATACAGTATTCGGACCTATTGCAAGCAGGAGATTAGGCTCGTCGCTCGGAATCAATCTTCTTCCGACCGACGGGAAATTCTGCAACTTCGACTGCATATACTGCGAATGCGGGTGGAACAGGGACGGTATGGACGACCATAGACTTCCCACCGCGGCGGAGGTCCGCAAGGCCCTCGAAGACAAACTCAGGGAAGTGGCCGAAAAGGGCATCAAGGTGGATTCGATAACCTTTTCCGGTGACGGCGAGCCCACGCTTAATCCGGAATTTCCGGAGATTATCGACGATACCATAGCGCTGCGTGACCGCTACCTGCCGGGGGCCGTAGTCTCGGTGCTGTCGAATGCCACGCTGGTACACCGGCCGAGAATCTTCGATGCCCTCCGTAAGGTCGAGAAACCCATTATGAAAATAGACGCCCCCACTGACGATGCGGTCAGGCTCATAAACAATCCTGCCCCGGGCTTCAGGCTCGCCCGCACGATTGAGGCCCTGAGGCGCTTTGAGGGTGAATTCATACTCCAGACCATGTTCCTGAAAGGGGGCGGCTTCGATTCCTCCAGGCCTGAACAGCTCGCGGCATGGAGCGATATAGTGAGGTTGCTGAAACCAAGGGAGATAATGGTCTATACCATAGCCCGCCCCACGCCCATGCAGGGTTTGGAGAAGTTCAGCGAGGAGCAGATGAGGGAAATGGTTCAGCCGCTCGTGGACGAAGGCTTCAACATAGACATAAAGGGCTGAGGCCGCGGGTGGCCGGCTCCCCTTTGAAGTTTCCAAAGTTCGGGAGAATGCCCTGTTGAGACCGGAAAACGAACACTAAATTATAACCGATGAAAAAGGCAAGCACCGTAATTTTGGCCGCTGCCCTGATTTGCTCAGCGGCCCATGCGCAGGACGAGTGGAAAGATCGTTCGGTTCCTGCCGTCAACAAGGAATATCCCCATGCCGACTACATGCTTTTCGGCTCGAGGGACAGCGCAATGGAAGGCGACTACTCCAAGTCGGAATTCTACAAACTGCTCAACGGAAACTGGAACTTCTGCTTCGCAGAGGACTTCCGCGAACTTCCCGAAGATTTCTACCTGCCCGAATTTGACGATTCCGACTGGGACCGTATTGCCGTGCCTTCGAACTGGGAATTTCAGGGCTACGGCACGCCGATTTACGTAAATTCTCCCTACGAAATGGACCCGAGCACCGGAGCGTCCAGGGAACCCTCCTTCCCCGAGAAGATTTCCGGCGGCCTTTACAGGTTACAGTTCAGCGTTCCTGCCGAGTGGGGCGGCCGCCAGGTGTTCATCCAGTTGGGAGGCGTGAAATCCGCGTGCTGGGTATATGTCAACGGCCATAAGGTCGGATATAGCGAGGACTCCAAGAATCCCGCGGAATTCAATATCACCCCCTACCTGCGGGAAGGCGACAACCTGCTTGCGCTCAGGGTTCACAGATGGTCTACGGGAAGTTATTATGAATGCCAGGACTTCTGGCGCATCAGCGGTATAGAAAGGGACGTTTACCTGACTTCCCGTCCCGACATACTTATACGCGACATAGCCGTGGACTCTCCTCTCGACCCTACTTTCAGGCACGGAATGCTCGACTACAAGGTGAAACTCGCCAATCTCTCGGACAGGAGCGGCACAGTCAGCCTGAATCTCACCCTGCTCGACCCGGAGGGCAGGCCCGTGTGGAGCCAGACACGCAGGGCCACGGTGGACCCGACTAAGGAACTCACTGACGGATACACCGTAGGATTCAGCCATACGGTGATGAATGTAAGGCCCTGGAGCGCGGAAAAGCCCGTACTTTACACGGCAGTGCTCGCCGTGACCAACCCCGACGGCAGTCTCGAATACACCTCTTCGAAGATAGGCTTCCGCAGCGCCTTCGTGCTCGGAACGAATTTCTATGTCAACGGCAAGCGGGTGATGATAAAGGGAGTCAATATCCACGAGCACTCCCCCTACAGCGCACACGTTGTGGACGAGGAACTGCTTGTCAAGGACCTGGAGCTGATGAAACGGCACAATGTCAATGCAATACGCACGAGCCACTATCCTCAGCAGCGCCGCTTTTACGAACTCTGCGACGAATACGGTTTCTATGTATGCAGCGAGGCCAATGTGGAAAGCCACGGCTGGAGAAACTTTGCAAGGGACACTACCTGCTTCCCTCTCCAGCTTGAACGTGAGCTCAATATGTACGAGCGTACGAAGAATTACGCCTGCGTGGTGATATTCTCCCTCGGGAACGAGGCCGGAAACGGAGAGAATTTCTTCCGCAGCTACGATGCCCTCCGTGAGAAGGAGAAGATGCGCCCCGTGGTCTACGGCGATGCCCGCATGGGAGACAATACCGACATATACTGGCCCATGTATCCCACCGAACAGGGACTCAGGGACATGGACAGCCGTGAACTTCCAAAGCCCTACATAGCCTGCGAATACTCGCATTCCATGGGTAACAGCACGGGGAATCTCATTGACCTTTGGAACGTCTTCTACAATTCAAGGCAGCTCCAGGGCGGATTCATTTGGGACTGGGTAGACCAGGGTATATGGACCGACAGGGACGGAGGTTTCTGGGCCTATGGCGGAGATTACGGGGTGAACATGCCCTCTGACGGCAATTTCTGCTGCAACGGCCTGATAAATCCCGACCGGACTCCCCACCCTGCGCTCATGGAGGTGAAAAAGGTCTACCAGAACTTCCTTTTCGAGGACGAGGATGCAGGGAACGGCAGGATAAGGCTGACCAACAGGCATTTCTTCACCAATCTCAACGAATATGACTACAGCTATACCCTGAGCGAGGACGGCAAGGTCATAGAAAGCGGCAGTTTCACCGTGGAAGACATAGCTCCGGAAAGGAGTGCCGTGGTGGAAATACCTCTCGCCGCGAGGGAACGTCAGCTGGGCAAGGAATACGTGCTTGGCGTCTGCGCCACCGTGCGCACCCCGGTGAAGGGTCTCGAAGCTGGTCATCTGGTCGGCTGGGAGCAGTTCGTGCTCGACACGAAGGGGTCAAGACCGGCAGCCACGGCGGAGAAGGGCAAATTCAAGGTCTCTGACGACGGTACCCGCATCAGCATCAGCGCTACAGGCTCTCGCGGCGAGTTATGCTTTGTCTTCGACCGCGCCGTCGGTTCAGTAACTTCCTACAAGGTCGGTGATACGGAATACATCAGCGAGGGCTTCGGTTTCCGCCCGAATTTCTGGAGGGCCGGGACCGACAATGACTACGGCAACAGGCTGCCTTCACGTTCCGCCGCTTGGAAGGCTGCATCCAGGGACTTCAATGTCACCTCCGTCAAGGCCCGCAAGAGTTCGGGCAGCGTCCTCCTTACGGTGAACTACAGGCTCGACGGCCCGGGCACCGACTATGAAGTAAACTACCGCATCCATGCCGACGGAAGACTGGACGTAAACGCAGTACTTGCTCCTGTGCCCGACGGCGGTGAGGCTCCGCGCGACAAGCCCACGATACCGAGAATAGGTCTGAGGCTCAGGCTGCCCGCCGAATATCACAACGTATGCTATTACGGGCGGGGAGACGGAGAAAATTACTGGGACAGGAACAGCGGCTCTCCCCTGGGACTGTGGTCCACTACAGCCGAGGACATGTACTTCCCCTACGTAAGGCCTCAGGAGAACGGCCACCGCAGCGATGTACGCTGGACGGCACTGACCGATGACAGCGGAAAGGGTCTGGCCGTGATAGCCCACGGTACCTTTGAATTCAACGCCCTGCGTAACAGTGTGGAGGACTTCGACTCTTCCGAAAGCGGGCGTCCGTATCAGATCAACAACTACGACAATCAGGACGTGGACGTGACCAACGGACGGAAGCAGACGCATATCAATGACATACATCCCCGGAATTTCGTAGAGCTCTGCCTTGACTACAGGATGATGGGTGTAGGCGGGGACAATTCCTGGGGAGCCGCAATCAACCCCCGCTATGTGATTGACGGGAGCGTGAGCCACGCCTGGGGATTCAGCGTAGTGCCTGTTTCCGGCGAGGATGAGCTCGCGAAGGCAGTGTCGATGGAATACTGATTCCGGTATTCCGCATGTTTGAAGAAACGGTTTCACCGTTAATTTGGGCGGAGGACAAGAAAAGTTTTGCAGTAGAAAAATTTTTTGTATTTTTGTCCTCCGAATGGGGTATTAGCTCAGTTGGTAGAGCGTTTGAATGGCATTCAAAAGGTCAGCGGTTCGATTCCGCTATGCTCCACAGACATGGTTCAGTTAGGCATAAAAGGCTATCAAGAGGCAGTCGTTTCCGAAGCTATGCTTGCATCTAACGTAGGAAGCGGGTTGGTTAAGGTCTACGCTACCGCCATGATGATAGCCCTGATCGAAAAGGCCGCAGTTCTTTCAGTCGAACCGTATCTCGAGCCCGGTCAGGGCACTGTCGGTACCCACGTGAACGTTTCACATTGTTCGGCCACTCCTTTGGGCATGAAGGTCCATGCAGAGAGCGAATTGATTGAGATTGACCGCAGGCGTCTCGTTTTCAAGGTTGCAGCTTACGACGAAAAGGGTCTTATCGGTGAGGGTCTCCATGAGAGATTCATCATAGACAATGTAAAGTTCCAGGCAAAAGCCAATTCAAAATAACCTAAATTAATTATGATTAAGGACATTTACCTTGGAGCCGGCTGTTTTTGGGGAGCCGAGAGATTTCTCCGGCAGATTCGCGGAGTAGTTTTCACCGAAGTGGGATATGCCAACGGAAACATCTCCCACCCGACTTATCGTGAGGTGGCGACTGATTCGACCGGCTACGCCGAGGCGGTACATGTAAAGTACGATACCGATATCATAGGCCTGGAAAGGCTGGTTCAGATATATTTCAAGGCCGTTGACCCCAGCGCTGTAAACCGCCAGGGCAATGACGTAGGCACACGCTACCGCAGCGGAATCTGGTATTCCGACAGCAAGGACCTGCCTTCAATCAGGCGCGTCTATGACAGATTTGCGGGCGGACTCAAGGCACCGATTGCTATAGAACTCAAGCCACTCAAGAACTTCTACAGGGCGGAGGAAGAACACCAGAATTATTTGGAGAAAAACCCTCAGGGATATTGCCATATACCCGAGTCCGCCATGGAATTCGCGAGGTCCATGACAGAGATTGAAGCCGAGGACTGAGTTCAGCGCGGTCATGGAAGACCATTTCGTCAAAGTCCTCGTTCCGGTCAAACTTAATTGGATTCCCGTTTACCGTAGTCAGACCCCGCTTCGCCGGGGGCAAGTCGTCACGGTAGTATTTTCATTCAGGAAATATCACGGAGTAGTCTGGGAGACCGATGTCGTCCCTGACCTTGCTCTTAAGGACATAAGGACCGCCGTGCCTGCCGGTCCGGGCTTTTCCGATGTTGACGAAAGGCAGTTGGGCCTATGGAAGTTCGTGGCGGATTACTATATGTGTTCCCCCTGCGAGGTATTCCGGACAGCAAGGCCCCTGCTGATTACCAGGGCGGAAAGTCCCGGAGAAATTGAAAAACGCAGGCAAAGACAGCTCGAAAGACTCGATTCGAAACTGCAGAAAGTAGAGGACTCACTACAGAAAAGACATACCGAAACTGTCATGGCAAGGCTCGTGCGACAAAAGGACGAATTGATTGCCATGATTCAAGCGCTCAGGGAGAGTCCCTCCTCCCTTCCTGTCCATGAGTCCACTGAAGCCGGCCCCGCCGACGCACCCTCCTCGCCGGCACAGTTGATTGCCGGTCCCGGACGGACGGATGAATACGCCAGGGCCATAAGGGCAGCCCGCTCCGCAGGCGGACAGGTTCTTGTCCTCACTCCGGAAAATTCCTTCTGTTCAAAACTGTATTCGGCTCTGTCCGGGGAATTCGGCGATGCGCTGTACTGCATGACTTCCCTGGCCACGGACGCTTCACGCAGGCGTACCATTGCCGCGGCGAGAGGAAAGGGGGACATAGTAGTGGTCGGCACTAAATCCTCGGTCTTCCTCCCCTTCCGCAAACTTTCCTTGGTCATAGTGGACGAGGAACAGGACGCGCTCTACAAACAGACGGACAGGGCACCCCGCTACAACGGCAGGGACGTCGCCATTGTGCTTGCCGGAATCCACGGGGCGAGACTCATGCTCGGAAGTTCATTCCCCTCACTCGAGAGTTTGTATAATTGCCTGAGAGGCAGGTATATAAAAGTGGAACTGCCGGCAAAGGCTGGCAGGCTGAGGGTAATAGACCTGGGCGCGGAAAAGAAAAAGGGAGGTGTGTCGGGACATTTTTCGCGCAAACTCGCGGATGCCATCAGGGCCGCGAACTCCCCTGTCCTGCTGCTCAGGGGCTGGGAAAAGGAAGATGAACTGAAGGCGGAGGCCGCGTGGCTTTTCCCGGGACGGGAGTTTGTCGTATGCACGCTGAACGAGCTCAAGAGCAAAGGATGCGGGGATGTAGGCATGATAGCCGTAATCCAGGCGGACGCCCTCGTAGCCCGAGACGGTTTCCGCGCTGACGAGCGTGCCCTGCAACTCATCGCCATGCTCAGGGATATGGTCCCGGAAGTCATAGTCCAGACCAAGATGCCCGGACGCTTTGACGGCAGCAGGAGCGCCGAAGCCCTCATGGCAGAGCGCAGGGAATTCGGCTATCCTCCTTTCACCCGTATGATTAACATCTGTAACGATGCGGACGGCAGCTGCACGGATATGAAACTCCTGAAAAGGGATGCAGCCCTGCAGACAAGGAAGGCCGAACTGTCGGCGACCATGCCTGAGGGCTGCTATGCGGATGTGGACCCGGCCTGAAGCCGCTATTTGAACAGCAGCGGGGCAAAGGTATTCAGATAGAGCCTCCAGTTGCTCCAGACGTGTCCCCCGTCGGATTGATAGAAAATGTGGTCCAGACCCTGCTCCGTAAGGGTTTTGTCGAGAGCCACAGAGCCTTCGTACAGGAAATCCGTCGTTCCGCAGGCAAGGAAGTAGAGTTTCACCCCGGCATCCTTGAGAGCCTGTATCTGTTCGGGCGTGGCCGAGCCGGCGGCTGAAAGGGGGCAGATGTAGTCGAACATCCCGGGATAGAGTATCGTGGCGCTGATAGTGTGGCCTCCGCCCATGGAGAGTCCGGCTATCGCGCGGGACCCGGGTTTGGCTATGGCCCTGAACTCCTTCTCTATGAAGGGAACGATTTCCTCACACAGGCTTCTGACGTATTGCTCGCGGAAGGCGGGGTCGCGGTAATTGAATTCGCGGTCGCCTATGCCCATGATGCAGGCCGCCTCCTGATTGGGATTGCCGTTGGGCATCACGACTATCATTGGCTCCGCCTGGCCCTTCTCTATGAGATTGTCGAGAATCTGGGCGGCGCGTCCCATGGAAGTCCAGGCCTCCTCATCGCCTCCGGCACCGTGGAGCAGATAGAGGACGGGGTATTTCCGCCGGGTCTTGGCCTCGTAGCCGTAGGGAGTATAGACGGTTAGGCGGCGGTTCAGGCCGAGTATTTCGCTGTCATACCACCTGTAGCTGAGCGAACCGCGCTGCGAGGCGGGGAAATAGTTTTCCGAGCGTTCCCCCGGCACCATGAGCATGTTCAGATAGCGTGTTCCGTCGCGCTGGACCATGTAATTCACCGGGTCATTGACGGCAACTCCGTCAACTATAAAGTTGTAGGTGTAAATCTCGGGTGAAGGGAGGGCGGTTTTCACGGACCAGACCCCGTCTCTGCCCTTCTGCATCGGAAGGGGGCCCTGCTCCATCCAGTTTCCCGAAAGGCTTACCACCGTGGCATAATCGGCATGGAGTCGGAAAGTGACGCTATCTCCCTGGATTTCGGGGGAAACGAGTTGTTGGCGTCCGAAAGAGAAATTTGCAAGTTCCTGAGCCTGAAGCATGGCTGACGCGAGGAGGGTGCCCGCGATAATGGAAATCAGTCGTTTCATCTGTCTGTAATTTTGGTTACGGGTGTAAATTCAACATAGAAGTGCAATTATTCCCTCCGTCCTTGGAGAGTAGCGGAAAGGACGGAGGGAGGTAAGTTCGGAAAGAGTCATCGGCAATACAAGACAAAAAAAGGGAGACCGAAGTCTCCCACGGATTAACTACTTTTGTATTGTCATGATT
>CAZMTY010000030.1:0-21256 GCA_964569595.1 uncultured Muribaculaceae bacterium | reverse complement strand
AAATATAAATCCGCGTTCCGAGGCACTTTATTCCCCATAAACATCACATGGTAAATAGGGAGGTAAAGAATTTTATCCTTTTCCCTGATTTCCCTTTCGTTTGAAAAAACAATTGCCGAAGCAACATGATAATCCGGAGTTGCTATCAAGTTATTCAGGGCAGTATGGACAGTATAATTCTTCCCGGACTTCACCTCAATAGGCACAACAGAGATACTATCTGTATCATCCACAAGGAAATCCACTTCGCCCTTCTGCTTGTTGTCGTAATAGAACAGTTTGTTGTAATGAGCTTTTAGTTCCTGAGCCACAGCGCTTTCATATACTGCCCCCAGATTAATTCCGGCTATATCGTTCAATATAGGCTGCAGATTGTACTGATACAATTGAGAACTCAGCATACCGACATCATTCATATACAGTTTCAAGAGATTTTTGTGCTGAGATTCGGCCAAGGGATACTTGGGATTGCTGATAGCATTTACCGCTATAACGATACCTGAATTAATCAAATACTCGAACTCCTCTACATAATTGCTGAACCTGTCCCCCTTCTTATTCTGTATATCCTTCGCCATAATCCGTTTCTTCTTGTTCTCCATTTGCGAAGGAATCATCTCGTAAATACGACGAACATGCAACTTCTTTGCAGCCTGTTCCTCATAGCGGGAAGCATCAATGCCATACAATACTCTGATAGATTCCTGTATCTCCCTTACTTTGACGATATTATGACTCGACAGATATTCATTTACCGCATCAGGCATCCCGCCGACCAGGAGATACCTCTTAAAAAGAGAAAGCACCTTGTTGTGAATCTCTAATGACAAGGACTCCCTCCGCTCAAAGGCCTCTCTCAAATGATTGATTGCATTCTCCCCGAAATTATTCGCTATCAGGAACTCTTCAAAGTCGAGTTGATACATTTGCTTGAGAATCACGCTCCCGAGCGGCACTGAAACTACTCCCTTCAAAGTAATGCCAAGCAGACTTCCGCTACAAATAAACCTGTACCGGTGGTCTTCTCTCAAGAACTTAAGCAAGGTCAAGAATTGAGGATAATGCTGAATTTCATCGATAAAGACCAAAGTATTCTCGTATTTATCGAGCTTTGCTCCGGCAATCATACTTAAACCCAAGTAAAACTCCTCAGTAGTATGAACAGACTTGAAAATCTTCTCTCCTTCATCGTCGGAGGCAAAATTCAGCTCAATAAAATTCTCATAAACTTCCTGTCCTACATTTCTGATAATGTACGACTTCCCTATTTGCCTGGCTCCTTCGATGAGAAGAATCTTATCCTCATCGGACTTCAGATAATGCTCAATATATGACCTGATTTTCCTGAATAACATTTACACTTTTCTATATGATTTCCCCCTGCAAAACTACACTTTTCCATGAAAATATCCACTCGAAATCTACACTTTTCCAAATTTCTTTACAGAATCACTGTTTCGGTTTACAGTTCTGACATGAACGCAAAAACAACTGTCCACTAAAGAGGCAATCTCGTTCAGCGGACAGTCGCGATTGATTTCGTCACTGAGACCTAAGTTCAGTGGTAATGTGGATTAGTCCATTGAGGCACCGCCGTCAACGTTGATAGCCTGACCGGTGATGTGATCCGCGTATTCAGAAGCGAGGAATGCCACCATATAGGCTATGTCCTGGGACTTCTGATCTCCACGCTCGAGCGGAATAAAGGTCTTGAGACTTTGTTTCCAAGACGTTTCCCTATCCATTCCACTTTCAACATAGCTATCCAAAATTGTTTCCCACATCGGGGTACGGATAATACCGGGACAAACCGCATTCACGTTGATATTATAAGGTGCACCGGTGTAAGCAGCGGCTTGGGTGAGATAAATCACGGCAGCCTTGGTCATTCCGTAGTGAGAGAATCCCTGCTTGAGAGCACGCCTTCCGGCGAAAGACGAATTGTTAATTATCTTACCCGGGATGCCGAGCTCAATCATGTGCTTGAGAGCAGCCTGACAGCCGTTATTCACACCCATAAGATTCACATCGATAAGTTTGTGAATTTCTTCCTGACTTGTATCAAGGAAAGAATTAAGGCCCACTATTCCTGCATTGTTAACCACGATGTCGAGACGTCCCGTTGCCTTAATGGCTTTGAGTAGAACTGTCTCGACTTCATCATAGTTAGCTACATTGGCCACGCATGCCTCGGCATCATAACCGGCAGCTCTCAGTTTCTTACATACTTCAGTGCAATTCTTCTCATACAAGTCCACAACATAGACCTTGGCTCCCCCACTTGCAAATTCGTAAGCAATAGCTTCACCAATTCCTCGACTTACACCGTAAACAACTGCGGTTTTTCCTGTAAAATCGATTTTCATAACTTAATTCCTCCCTTTTTTTGGTTATTAGTTAGTTGTTAAAAATAAATAAAATGGGTTACATGTATGTATTCCCTTTTAAGCTATAAAAACATGAACAACGTACACAAGCTCCGAGACCAATTTATGTTTTAATTCGACAAAGGAAGAGTGCGTAGACTCCCGGCGGCATTGTTCTCGTGTTCAGCAAAATGACACTCTAACGGAGACTAATATACGCAAAAGGGCCTTTTACGCTCCCGTGAGAGTAAAAAATTTTTTAATTAATTGACTGATTTTCTATTAAAAGTTAATTAATATCGAATATAGGCCGTTATTTCGAGGAGGCCCAAAAGCGACTTTTGGTCACCCGCTTACGTCTCGACCCCCTGCACCCCCTGGTCAGGAGGATTTCGCACCTACGCCCAATTATTTTTTCGAGAGGGCGCTCCCTTAGTGAGCTTTTGACCCTCTGTGCAGTTGAGACCGCAAGGCTGACAAGCGGCCCCGGAAAGGGCATTAAACGCCTGTCCCAAACTGCGAAGGCAAGGAAAGGCCCAAACGGCCAAAATCTTGAAAAGGGGTAAAATCGGAAGTTCAAAAAGAGTGATTTCGTACTGCAAAAAAGCCCGCTTCGATTCATTTCAAAGCAGGCTTTTCGTTTGGCCTGGCAGCTACATTATAAAACTTTCGCTGACTTCGTTACACTCAGCACCGGAACAGGCATTTCAGTGTTCTTGACTGAAGAAGTAGAAGCAGCACCTGAAGAAAACTTGGTGAGGGTGCAAGGGAAGTAGATACCGGAAGTAGTGCTCCACCATAAATAATAACCCGAATAACTTGACGGCGAGGTTATCACGTAGACGTATTGCATACTTATGAATTCATAGGTGTCACCACTTGTTGTCGTAATAGCTCTTCCGGTTATTTCAGCAGTATTTCCACCTGTTATACTCATGGTTGCTATTTTATAATTAATTCCGCTTTTTTATCTAAATTGACATTTTTACCGGCTATGGATATGAACAATGGAAGCATAGTTTTGTACCAGACTTCTGACGGACAGTCAAAGATAGAAGTCACACTGTCCGATGATACGGTCTGGCTCACTGCCGACCAAATGGCGGAACTGTTCCAAAGGAACAAGTCTACCATTTCCAGGCATATAAGGAATGTGTTTGACGAGGGGGAATTGAATCCGGATATGGTTGTTGCATTTTTTGCAACAACCACTCAACACGGCTCTATTCGTGGTAAGACTCAAACTCATCAGACGGCATTCTACAACCTCGACATGATAATCAGCGTAGGTTACCGCGTGAATTCCCACCGGGGCGTGCAGTTCCGCATCTGGGCAACTCAAGTGTTGCGCGAATACCTGATAAAAGGCTTCGCAATGAACGATGACCTGCTGAAACGTGCCGGAGGAGGCAATTATTTTGACGAGTTGCTCAGCCGCATACGCGACATCCGTTCTTCTGAAAAAGTCTTTTACCGGAAGGTCTTGGAAATCTATGCACTTAGCATTGACTATGACCCGAGGGCTGAAGCCACCCAACTGTTCTTCAAGACGGTACAAAACAAAATGCACTTCTCGGCCCACGGGCACACGGCAGCGGAAATAATCTATGAGCGGGCCGACGCCGGAAAAGATTTCATGGGCCTGACTTCGTGGACCGGGGCATTGCCCAAGCGTACAGACGCAGAAGTGGCTAAAAACTATCTATCACCGGAAGAATTGGACACGCTGAACAGGATAGTCAGCCTGTATCTTGACTTCGCAGAATTGCAAGCCCAATCACACCGGCCTATGTACATGAAAGACTGGATCGGGAAATTGGATGATTTCCTTAAACTTTCGGGAAGAGAACTTCTGACCCACGCCGGGCGCATATCTGCCGAGTTGGCCAAGCAAAAAGCCAACATGGAATACGACAAGTTCAAGGAAAGAACTGCCAATGAACTCTCTGCGGTAGAAATTCATTTCTTGGAGAACTTTGAAAAGGTGCAGAAAAAACTGAAAAATAAGGATTCAAAATGAAATATATACCTTGCCAACAATGAATTGACCAATAAACCCAATTCAGTCGTCAGTATACCCTGTTTTCGTGGTCTTGCTTGTAAAATGTTGAAAACAAGTCCTTGCAAGTCCAATTTTCTAATGACCGCCATTAGAAAATCAAATTTATAAACCACTGTTTATCAGTCTGTTATAATTTAAACTACAAATAATCAGCCTCTATTGACCGATTTGGGATAAAACAATCCGTTTGTTAAAGTTCGGAGACAAACGGCATAAAAATGTCTATGAGGCTCCAACAGGTACCGGAAACACATAAAGATTCCGGATAGAGCTTTTCTACGGCATTACCGACACGCTAAACGACCCAAAAGCGACTTTAATCACCTCTTTACGAGGGACTTTTGACCCGGCCGCCTGTCCCTTCTGCCAAATTTACGCCGCTTAATGCACCTGCGAAACTGGATATATAAAGCGTCAGATACGGGAAAACAACAAAAAATGCTAATTTTGCACCCATGAAGTATTTTATCCGCTCAGTCAAGTATTTCATCTATCTGATGATACTCCTCGCAATAATTATCGCCGTGATGATTTTTGCGGGATTCGTCGAGGCCGACATTTCCAGGATATTCGTCAACGGTCACAAATCGCTGCTACAGATATGCGTGATTATGGCGGTTTTCTCCATAATTTACCCCAAACTCGGCTACACTTCACGCACGGCCAGGGTGTTCGGCTCCATCGAGGAAGTCAGGCCCATAATCGACAGGGTGATGGACCTGCAGGGCTACAGGCTCGAAACGGACAACGGCGACTCGCTCAGTTTCGTGAAGCGCTCCGCCATCTCCCGGGTGCTGAAAATGTGGGAAGACAGGATTGTGATAGAGTCCACGGCGGCAGGACTGAAGGTCGAGGGCATCACCAAGGACCTCGTGAGGATTATTTCCGGTCTTGAAGCTGCCCAAGAAGGTTTGTAGCCGCATAATCCAGGGCTGAATAGAACTCCTCCCCGAAACGCTCCGTCAGAGGCCGGCGCAGGAAGCGATATGCAGGGATTCCTTCCCGGCGGCCCTTCTCAAAAGCCGGACGGCAGATGTCCCAGCGGTGAAGGTTCAGGGCAAGAGAGCCGCCCGTGAGCTTCGTCACGCGAATCGGATAGAGCGAACATGAGACCGGTTTCACAAAGCCGGCCTTTTCTATTGAGCAGAGGGTTTCCCCGGCAGGCCCGAAATGGCAGTAGGCGCATTCACAACTGCCTTTGACCAAGGGGGTGACTATGTCCCCTTCTATATCTATTTCAAAAAATCCCGAACTTTCGGCGGCTTTGCGCCCCGCCTCGCTCATCAGCTGGCAGAATCCCGGATAGTCCCGCTCTAAATTCTCTAACTCGTCTTCCTCGAGAGGGGCGCCGCTGTCACCGACTATGCAACACGCGCCGCGGCAGGCTTCATAGTCGCAGGCAAAATATTCCGTTGCCACGTCTTCCGACACGAGAATGTCGCCTATCTGTATGATTGTCCCGAATCTTCTGTCCATTTGTCAAATAACGCCTTTTCTACAAATTGCTCTTGTCCGGATTATCTCTTCAAGCCAAAACTCCTGTTGCCGAATTACCCCTGTTCCCGCGTGAAAATTATGTCTGCCGTACGGTTTGCGGCAGTTGAATTGAGATATTTGGCCGGGCTTGCAGACGGCAGCCCGGAATGAACCCTCCGAATCATATAATGACATACTCGACCTCCGTCCCTTCCATCAGGCTGAGCAGCAACTCCTTCAGACTTTCTACCGACAGACTGTTCACCGCATCGTTGAAACCGCTGATTACGTCCTTCCCCTCACTGTACCTCATCCTGACAGCCTCGAGTATGGAGCGTGAATCACTTTTCCCGCTTTCAAAGGAATTCAACAAGCTCTCCTTATACGCTTTGAGGTCGGACTCCGATATTTCCACCTCGTCTATCCTGTGGGTGACCTTGCGCACCGCCTCGAGCACACGCAGGGGTTCCGCGGGCGAGACCGAAGCCGGAAGTCCGCCCTGACGACAGGGACGGCAGTTGATATACAGGGTCATGTGCTCGGAGGGGAAGACTTCAATGCGATCCGTCACCTCCACGTAGGCCCCGAGGTCTGCGAGCTGACGGACAAGCTCCCTTTCGAGACAGGCTCCCGCGGCTTTGAAAGCCACATAATTCCTCATATTGAAACTCATGGGAATGGAGATGGCCACGTTCACCCCTATTTCACCGCCTCCGACGAGTCCGGGCAAGGATTCGACCGTGTAGGTAACGGAGCCTGAGGCAAAACGGCTGCTGACCTTGGGTCGGGAAACATAGATCTTCTGGGTCTCGAAGCCGGAAAGAGTACGCAAGAGTTCCTTCTTTACCTCCTCCTCGTCCAGGTCGCCCACGAGGACGAGCACCCCGTTATTGACTTTCGAAAATATCTCACGGAAATAATTCTCTGCCCGCTGTGGCAGGTCTTCCCCGAGATTGTCTATGAGCTTTCTGTCAGTATAGTAGTAGTTGGGCCGTATAATACTGTCCATCAGAGCATTGACGTTGCGGGGAGAAAGGGCTCCCATGTCTATTCTGAGGGCCTCGCTGCGCCGGTAATAGTCGAATGCCGTAGAATCCGGCTGCCTGTCCCCGGCAATGGCAAGCAGGACACGCATCAGCAGGGGGAATTTCTTCTCGGGCGCGGACCCGTAGATACGGAAGTCCGAAAGTCCGGCCTCCACGTCCATGGTAATGCCGTTGGACTCGGTCATAGACTTGAAATCCTCAGCCTTGCGTCCGGCTATATTGCTGATTTTCAGCATATCCTCAACAAAGGCGCTCTCCCCATAACCCAAGTCGGGCACAGATGCCACGCCCTCACGCAACATCAGACAATAGCGGAACTCGGAAGGAGTATCGATATTCTTGTATATGACCTTGATGCCGTTCGAGAAGGTCCACATCTTGCCGCCCGTGATAGGCTCCGTCGTCTCGGAACTCAGGCGCAGTTTCTTGCTGCGACGCTGGGCAAGGAGCGTGTCCGCGCTGAATCCTTCGTATGTCACGCCGGACTCCACGGGATTGGCCCATGCCGAGGCGAAGGTATTGCGCATTACCCTCCTGTCTATTCCCTTGAAAGGCACATCGTAACGCAGGGTAAGGTTTCTGGAGGGATCGAGCAGGGCCGAAACGAAGCCGTTGAACAACGCCAGTTCGGTCTCAATCGGCAGGCTGCGCCCTGAAATATAACCGCTTACCGACTCGGCGGATGCGAGATTCGCCCCGTACAGATAGGAGGCTATGCACTTGCTGACGTATTCCCTGTTGGTGATGCTGGCTTCGACCACTGCCGCACCCGTGCCGGATTCTATCCAGGTCCGCGCATCCTCATATTCGGGTCTGGTGACTCCGGTGCTGTCGAGCATGGAAAGAATTGAGGCGAACTCGCGGGTAGCCTCGTTCAGATAGTCCCAGGAGGTGAACAGCGTAAACTGGTAATGTTCGTTGTCAGGGGTTTCGGAACTGTCCTGGTAGCGGAACCTTACTTCAGCGAGGGGGATGTTTTTACTGCGGAAAATCCTCTCGATACGGTTCCCGACTATGTGGCCGAGCATCTCCGCGTATGCGCGGGTAAGCATGGGCTGCACGGTGTTCATGAGCTCCAAAGGCGTGCGCCTGGCGGCGTATGTCACGCTGATTGCAGCTACGTCCAATGTGGAATTGTAAGTGAAAATTACGTTAAGACTGTCCCTCGGATTCCAGCTGTATGAACTTTGGGGCCCTCTCCTGTCGAGTTGCGGCACCATCATGGAGAGCAGGGTAAGCCTGTCCTCGATTTCCTTGGTATCCACGTCGCCGCTGACCACCACAGCCTGGGGGTTGCGTGAAGTAGCGGCTATGTCGAGCAGCATGAGCATGACCGAATCCACCACTTCACTCTCATGCACGGCGAGATTGGAGAAGGAAAAGACTCGCCCGTCGGAATGGTCGCGTATATAGCCTTCCTGCGTGTAGCCGGCCCCGTGGTCAGCAAGAAACTTGTACGGAGGGCGTCCGGGGAAATGCGGAAGACTGTCAAGCAGGGCCCTGTCGAGTTCCCTGTCACTCCCACCCTTGCGCACAAGGGCGAAATCCGCAAAACCTTTCTGACTCGGGTTGCTGACCAAATAATACTCTATCCCATTGGGGAATGACCCCTTCGTAATCTCGCTCGCAACGCCGAGGGAAACCACTTCCTGCCCCGTCATCAGAAACGAGGAAATAAAAAGTGCAAGGCACGAAATATGCAGGCGACGACCGGACATTTATGCAAATTTAAAACATTTTTATTAGATTTGTACCTTGCGTGAATCCAGCAGATATTAAATCTTACTCAATATTATTATGAAGAAAGTTTTTGTAACCCTCGCTTCCGCTGTCCTGGCGCTTGGCTCACTCAACGCCCAGGACCTCGCGCAGATTACTGAAGTCTACAACTCCGGAGCGACGGCACTGAGTGGCGGCAATCTGGAGAGTGCTCTCGAAGCGTTCCAGCAGGCCTATACCCTCGCTACGGCTCTCGGTGCAGACGGACAGGAAGTTGCTGATAACTGCAAGAATGTCATTCCCGAAGTCAGCCTCAACCTCGCCAAGAGCCTTGCTCAGGCAGAAGAGTATGATGCTGCCATAGAGAGACTCAACTCTACGGTTGAACTCGCGAAGGAATTCGACAATGACAACGTGCTGGCCCAGGCTCAGACCCTCATACCCCAACTCAGAATGCAGAAGGGAGCAAAACAGCTCAATTCCAAGGACTACGCCGGAGCTGCCGACACGTTCAAGCAGATTCTTGAAAGCGATCCCACAAACGGAGTAGCCGCTCTGCGACTCGGAATGGCACTCAGCGCTACGGGCGACGTGGAGGGAGCTATCGAGGCCTACAACACTGCATCCGAGAACGGACAGAAGGCTACCGCCGACAAGCAGTTGGCCAACCTTTATCTCAAGACCGCCGTGTCCGAACTCAGGGAGAAGAATTACGATGCAGCCATTGCCGCGGCTGTCAAGGTCAATGAGTACGGCGAGAACAGCCAGGCATATCAGATTGCAGGTCAGGCCGCCCAGCTTGCAGGCAAGAACAACGAAGCCATCGAGTATTTCGTAAAGTACCTCGAACTCGCCCCCAATGCCAAGAATGCAGGTCAGATTGCCTACACTGTAGGAGCTCTGTACCAGTATGCAAAGAACAACGAGAAGGCAAAGGAGTACTACACCATGGCTCTTGACGACCCCACCTACGGAGCAGAGGCCAAGAAACTCCTCGATGCCCTGAAGTAATTTTCTGACGGGTTTTTCGTTTTTCCGGATTCCGCCGCGTGCCGACAGGCTTGGCTGACAGTTCCGGAGAAATTCGGCCGGAAAGACGGACAAGGGATTTTTCGGAAAAATTCAAATTGGCATAATGCGTTATCTCGAGTTGCTTGCACCCGCAAGGAATAAGGAAATCGGCATCGCAGCTATCGATTGCGGTGCCGATGCCGTATATATTGGCGGGCCAGACTTCGGAGCAAGAAAGGCGGCAGGCAACAGCATCGATGATATAGCCGGACTCTGCGAATATGCCCACCGCTATGGGGCAAGGGTCTTCGTGACGGCCAACACCCTGCTTCGCGAGGACGAATTTCAGGCGGCAAGGGAGCAGATGATTCTCGCGCAGGAAGCCGGGACGGATGCATTCATAGTCAGGGACCCGGCGATATTCGGATGGGAGGAGATAAGGCTTCCCCTCCATGCCTCGACCCAGTGTGCCATAAGGACAGTCGAAAGGGCGCGGATGTATGAGGCCCTCGGCTGTTCCAGACTTGTTCTCGAGCGTGAACTTCCGCTACGCACTGTCAGGGAAATAGCCTCTGCCGTAAACTGCGAAATAGAATTCTTCGTACACGGAGCCCTTTGTGTGTGCTACAGCGGGGAATGCACCATGTCGGAACACATAGACGGACGCAGCGCTGACAGAGGCGAATGCATACAGGCCTGCCGTTCGCTCTATGACCTCACGGACAGCGACGGGCGGGTGCTCATGAAGAACAAGGCAGTGCTTTCACTCAAGGACTACAATCTGAAGAACAGGCTCGCCGAGCTTGCCGCCGGCGGAGTATGTTCCTTCAAGATAGAGGGCAGACTCAAGAACATTTCGTATGTCAGGAACGTGGTCCGGGAATACGACCTTGCCCTGAACGAACTCGTTGAAGCCAGGCCTGAACTCTATGCAAGGGCCTCGTTCGGCAGGGTGAGCGGCGGTTTCAGCCCCGACAGCGGCAAGACCTTCAACCGGGGCTACACCGAACTCTTTATCGACGGAAGGCGGAACTCCTTGTGGTCTTCAATGGATGCTCCGAAGTCTATGGGCGAAAAAATAGGCAGCGTGGCCAGAATACGCAGGCCTGACCCTCACACAATGCGCATAGACATCAAGCCCCTGAACAGGAATACCGTGCTTCACAACGGTGACGGCTTCGCTTTCATCAACGGCACGGACATCACCGGATTCAGGGGAGATATATGCGAAGGCATGAGCATAAGCTGCAGGAATATAAGTTCCCTGAAAGAGGGTACAGTGCTCTACAGGAACATAGACAGCGCCTTCGAAAAACTGATAGAGAGCAATCCCTGCCGCCGCGAGATAAGGGCATCCCTCAGCCTGCGCATCCACGGCAAGTACGTTTTGGAACTGACTGCCAAGAGCGAGGACGGCCGCAGCATCACCAGTATTTTCAACGCCGATGTCGAAACGGCCTCGAATACTGAAAGAGCCATGGCCATGCTTTGCGGGCAGTTCTCGAAAAGGGCCGGCATCTACTCCTTCACCCTCGACTCAATCAAAACGGACACCCCCGGAGGCAGACTGCCCCTGCTCAGCGCCTCCACTATCAACGGTATGAGGCGCATGTTGGCAGAAGACCTCGATTCACTGCCCTGTAGGACCATTGCCCTGGCCCGGGGCGGGGAGAAGAAACAGCTGCCCGACCGCCGCATTCTCGAAGCCGAAAGGCCGGAAGACCTTCTCATGCGCAGCAAGTACTGTGTGCGTCACGAGCTCGGAATGTGCCCCAAGTCAAGGCCGGTGCGACGCGCAAAGGACACGGAACAATCAGGCCGGGACCGGGGGCTGTCGGACAAAGTCAAGGAATGGCCGGGCAAAAACGCCGACAGACTTTACATAATCAACAACGGCAGGCGTTTCGCGCTAGATTTCGACTGCAGGAATTGCGAAATGACCGTCACTCAAGTGCAAAAGTGATTATTACGTCCCCGAACCTGCCGGTCACTTCTTCATCCTGCTCAAAGAAACTGCTTGACAGCTGGCCACGCCAGACTATGTCGTCCCTGTCCCTGTAAGGAATGGAAATCTCGAAACCGTAGGAGCGGGAATTGTACTTGACCACAGCCGAGCAGTTCCAGGAAGTGACCGTTCCGCCGTCATCCTCCGTAATCAGGAATGCAACGTTCTCCATCTGTGAGGTCCAGTCCGTCAGTATAATGGCCTGGAAGGGCAGGACCTTTCCTTTCTGACTGCGCTTTACCACCACCATGAAGTCAGTCACCGTGGGCGAATACAACCTCATGTCATCATCCGTTTCCGCCCAGAAACCGTCGACCGCCCCGCATTTTACGAAAAATTCCGAAGCCCCGCCGAACCAGGTGTCATAGTTGCGCAACATACAGAATGACTTCATGTAGAGCGTCTTGCCACGTTTCACAGTGCTTCCGTCCCCTTCGTCCGATGTCCCGTACGAACTTACGGGTATTATGAGCTCCTTAGAAACCACGTCCCCGGGACCGTTAGGATAATCCGGCGTGACGTATGGCACCTCGGTGGGAATTCCAATGGACCTTGAACCTAAAAACATGTCGAGTGGAGTGAAAGCCGAGTCGTCATTGCGGTTAATGACCCAAACCGGACGCTGCATGGCTATTTCCTCATCGACAACCAGGGAATCCACCACCTTCGCGCCACCCTCAGTAAAGGCCAGGACATAGCCCATATTGGTCTCGGCACCGAATCCGGGGTCGTAGGTGATTATGGGGAAGGTCTCTCCGTCCCAGTCCTCCGAATACGGCCAGTAAATCTGTATATCCGAACTTGAAAGGGAATTGACATAGGCCTCCACGTCCGCTGCACCGGCCTTGGTCGAAGCCTTCGTCGCAAAATACTCCCGGAAAAGGTCGCGCAGAGGTCTGGAGTAGGTGACTGTGGATTCCGAAGACTTGGATGTAAGGTCATCCCCGACCCCGGAGCCGGGCGAGTTGAACAGGTCGCTCATCATGTATTCCTCGTCGTAGCCGTTGCCGGAGGATGCACCGACGGCATTGTAAACCTCCATGAGATGCTCGTTTTCGAGGGGCAGGGCCGAGAGAATTTCAGCAACCTCGGCAAGGGAAAGAGTGGAACTCTCGGAGTAGTAAACTCCCTCACTGTCGAGGGGTTCACACGCGGCCGCAAAGATCAGGGCCGCCAGAATAATTCTTGAAGTTTTCATAGCTCTCGCGTTTTCGGCGAATATGGAAATTTTCCCCGGAATTATCGCAAGATTAATCGTTTAAGTTTTCTATTTCTTCGCCACATCCCCTGGAAGTCATTCAGAATGCGTTCTTTGGCCGATTCGGATTTGCTACGTGGCCATGGACGGGATTCCATAACTCCTGCAACCGGGCCCAAGCCGGCGACTCCCCAACGTTTTACTGAAACATACAAGTCCCCGGCCCTACTGCCGGCGGAAACCCACGAAGCGGTCGCGGCCGTAGAGGTCCTTTATGATTTCCACTCCAACGAAGCCGCCGTCACGGAAAAGTTGCGCCACGGCCTCTCCGAGCTGCCCGTTTATCTCCACCATGCCCGCAGCTCCGGGCGCGAGACAATGCCTGCCCCAGACTGCCAGCGCCCTGTAATAGACAAGCGGGTCGTCGTCCGGCACGAACAAGGCAAGGGCCGGCTCGAAGTCAAGCACATTGCGGTGCATCTCCCGCCTCTCGCTCTCCATGACATAAGGCGGATTGCTTAACATGAAGTCAAAGGAATGCTCAGGAAAAGTCCGTGGGTCAATGGCTTCCGGCCCGTCGGGTCCGAGACAGGCCAAAAGGTCGCTGAGAACAAATTCCGGCGGCACCACATCCGCCTTGCCGGCTTCCTCCGGCCGCACTTCATCAGCTGCAGGAGAAGCACCGGGAGTCTGTCCGGCTCCGTCCAGCGAATACAGGAATTCGGCTTGTGAACGCGCTACGGCAAGGGCCTCGGGGGAAATATCAGTAGCTATTACCCTGCTCCCCGGAATCTCCGCCGCCACCGACCAGGCAATACAGCCCGAGCCGGTGCAGAGGTCCAGCACCCGCGGAGAAGACGGCCCGGCGGCCCGGGGACAGCTCCCGGAAGAAGGCAGGGCTCCAGACATGACTTTCAGCCGCGATACAGCCTCATATACAAGCTGTTCTGTCTCCGGCCTGGGAATAAGCACCGAGGGATTCACCCTGAACTTCCGGCCGCAGAACCAGGTGTATCCGAGCACATACTGCAGGGGCTCTCCGCCTTCGAGCCGCGCCAAATCCGCCTCCAGACCGGGAAGAGCACCCTCCGGAATTTCCCGTTCCGGGGAAAGTATATGGGTGTAACTGCGCACGCCCAAACGCTCCTGACAGAGCAGGGATACGATGTTTCCGGCCTCCGAAGCGGGATATATACGCGAAAGGAGTGCCGTAGCCTCCTTTATAAACGCAGAGAGCAGCACGCGTTTCAGGAATTTTCCATTATCATGCTGAGGAAGGAAGTCATGTCGAGTCCGGCTTCCCTGACCATCTTGGGAACGAGGGAAGCGCTCGTCATCCCGGGGACATTATTGATTTCGAGGAAATACAGACCGTCCTCGGCAAGAATATAGTCCATGCGCACTATGCCGCGACAACCCAGACGGGAATAGAGGCGGCAGGTCGTGTCAGTCAGCAGCTCCGTCTCCTCCGGACTTACGGGAGCGGGACAGATTTCGCTGCTCTGACCCTTATACTTGGCCTCATAGTCAAAATAATCGTTCTCCGTCACTATCTCTATGGGAGGCAGGGCCTTGACTCCTTCGGAATCGCGGTAGGCGGCCACTGTAAGCTCACGCCCCGCAACTCCCTGTTCCACAAGCACGGACGGACCCTCGGAGAAGGCATAGTTTATAGCCTGCACCAGAGCATCCGCCGATTTCACCTTGGAAACGCCGAAACTCGAACCGCCCTGGGTCGGCTTGACGAACACGGGGAAACTGAGCCGTGAGGAAATCTCCTCAACCGCAGCCTCAACGTCCATCCCTCGGCGCAGGAAGACATCGGGAGCGAGCTTCACGCAGCCGGACCCGCGAAGAAGGGATTTGCAGGAATATTTATCGAAGGTTACGGTACATACATAGGCCCCGGAAGTGCTGAACGGTATACCGAGCATCTCGAAATAGCCTTGTATGAGGCCGTTCTCCCCCGGAGAGCCATGCTGCACGATGAAAGCATAATCCAGTTTCACCTTCTCCCCGAGCACCGTGACGGAGAAATCGGTCTTGTCGATCTCCGGGCGGGCTCCCTCGGGGAAGGGTATCTTCACGGAATTGCGTTTCTTGCAGGCCAGGAGCTGCCACTTGCCGAAGCGTGCGAAAATCTCGTAGATGTCATATTCATTGCCGTCCAGGCGCGAGGCCACGAACTCACCGCTACGGCAGGAAATCTCGGATTCCGAATTGTCGCTGCCGTAAATGACTGCAACCGAACGATACTTGCCCATATATTCTAATTGAAATAGTAATCCTCATCACCTGACGAACTTTCGCTGCCGCCCACATAGTCCTCGCTGTAGCCTCCGAGGAAAGTCCCCTCGCTGTCGCAGTCGAAGGAAAGGGCACCCGTAACCGGACGGGGGAAGCTGTCATACTCCATGGACCAGCCTATGCTCGGGTCCGCAAGGCACTTCTGCATCCATATACCCCAGATAGGCAGGGACATGTTGGAACCGCTACCGAGGGCGAGCGAATTGAAGTGGACCTGTCTGTCCTCGCCACCCACCCAGACTCCGGCCGTAATCCTGGGAGTGTAGCCTATGAACCACCCGTCGGAATTGTCGTTGGTAGTTCCCGTCTTGCCGGCAATCTCGCCTCTCAATCCGTAGACGGAGCGCAGACGAGAGCCCGTACCCTCATTTATCACGGCCTTCATCAGGTCTACCATCAGATATGCCGTCTGTTCGGAAATAGCCTCGCGCTTGCGTGTGGTGTATCTGCCCAACTCTATTCCCTCGCTGTCCGTGATACGGGTGACATACTGCGGAGTGACGTAGGTACCCTGCGAAGGGAAAACGTTGAACGCGGCCACCATGTCGAAGACCCTGACCTCAGCAGGCCCCACGCAGAGCGAATATACCTCTTCGAGATGTGTGCTTATCCCCATCTGGTGCATCATTGAAGCGAGGGCTGCCGGTCCGAACTCCTTCATCAGGTAGGCCGAGATATTGTTGGAACTGCGGGACAGGCCCCAGCGCAGGGTCACGGTCTGGCCTATCCATTCCTCCCTGTCCGTGGTGCGGGGGGTCCAGGTGGAGCCGTCGTAGAGTACGAAGGTCTGGGGCAGGTTGACCACCTTGTCGCAAGGAGTCATGCCCTCCTGCATCGCCAGAGTATAGAGGAAGGGCTTCACGGTGGAACCTATCTGACGCTTGCCCTGGCTGACGTTGTCATACTTGAAATAACGGTAATTGGGTCCGCCGACGTATGCCTTCACGTGGCCCGAGCCCGGCTCCATGGCCACGAAACCGCAGCGCAGTATGGACTTGTAGTAGCGTATGGAGTCGTCGGGGGTCATGGTCGTGTCCACATAACCCTTGGAATTCCATGCAAAGACGCGCATCTTGACGGGCCGGCTGAACTGGGCGAGTATCTCCTCCTCGCTCTTGCCTGCCCTGCGCTGCAGACGGTAGCGGTCGCTCCAGCGGCGGGCCTGCCTCATCAGGGAATTTACCGTAGCATCGTCCACATTGTTCGCAAAGGGCTTGTTGGTCTTCCACTGCACCTCGCGGTCGAAAAGTTTCTGCAGATGTCCGCCAAGATATTCGGCGACCGCCTCCTCGGCGTATTTCTGCATGTTGTAGTTGATAGTAGTATAGATGCGGAGCCCGTCCCTGTCGAGGTCGTAGCGGGAACCGTCCGATTTCCTGTTCTTGTTCAGCCAGCCGTAAATCGGGTCCTCCCTCCAGCGCAGGGCATCCGCCTGATAATCCTCTTCGTACTGGTAGTCGGAACGGCGCGGCTCGGTGGCCGACATGTCCCGGCGCAGCATATCCCTGAAATAGGGGGCCAGCCCGGCATTGTGGTCCTGCACCTGATAGCTCAGGACTATGGGCAAAGCGGTGAGGGAATCCCTCTCGGCCGTAGTCAGATAGCCGTTCCTGCACATCTGACCTATCACGAAGTTGCGCCTGTTCAGCGAGAAGTCGGGATTCAGCACCGGATTGTAACGCGTAGGCTTGTTGACCATGCCGATGAGCAGGGCCGCTTCCTCCACGTTGAGGTCTGCCGGCTCCTTGGCGAAGAAGGTCTCGGACGCCGCCTTCACCCCATAGGCACCGCTACCGAAGAATATGGAGTTCAGGTACATATCCATAATCTCGTCCTTGGTGTAGTCCCTCTCCAACTTCACTGCCGTAATCCATTCCTTGAGTTTGAACTGGACCATCACGACCTTCGACCAGCCGGGAATCTTGCTGTTGACTTCGCGGCGGGGATACAGGGTCTTGGCGAGCTGCTGGGTAATCGTGCTGCCGCCTCCCTGGCTGGAATCCTGCATGAGCAGGGTCTTGACCAGAACCCTGGCCAGACTCTTCATGTCTATGCCCGAGTGGTTGTAGAAACGGGCATCCTCCGTAGCCACTGCGGCCTCCACCAGATAGGGCGAGAGGTCCTCGTATGCCACGTACGTGCGGTTTTCAATGTGAAAAGTGGAAAGTACTTCCCCGTTTTCGGCAATAATCTGAGTGGCCAGCTTGTTGTCAGGGTGCTCCAATTCCTCGAAAGAGGGAATCTCCGAAAAGAGACCCACCAACACGAGCGCGAGCAGAAGTATCGCGAAAGGCGCGATGACTATAACCCAGAACCACTTGATTATCTTTTTCCTGGTATTGTCTTTCATCGGGTTTATTTTTAGCCACAATCAAATGGCGTACAAAGCGAAACAAACGCAAAATTAGCGATTAAATTTTGAATATTCCCGAGTTTGTGATTTTCTTTGCATGACGAAATTGTAACGATACGAAATGGAGGGAAAAACAGAGGGTAACCTGGTCATTGTCGAGTCACCCGCCAAAGCCAGGACCATACAGAAATTTCTTGGCGACGGATATGTCGTAAAACCAAGTTTCGGCCACATAAGAGATCTCCAGGACAGCAAACTCAGTGTAGACGTGGAACATGGGTTTCATCCCGAATATGTGATTCCCGGCGACAAGAAGAAGGTTGTTTCGGAGCTCAAGAAAGCCGCCGGCAAGGCAGATACAGTATGGCTCGCTTCCGATGAAGACCGTGAAGGGGAGGCCATATCCTGGCATTTGTCCGAAGTGCTGGGGCTTGACAGCGACCGTACCCGTAGAATAGTCTTCCACGAGATTACCAAGGATGCCATACTCAACGCTATAGAGAACCCGAGGGAAATAGACATCAACCTCGTGAACGCCCAGCAGGCCAGGCGTGTGCTTGACAGGCTCGTGGGCTTCGAACTTTCACCCGTGCTCTGGCGCAAGATTCAGAGGGGTCTGTCCGCAGGCAGGGTCCAGTCGGTCGCGCTCCGTCTCGTGGTGGACAGGGAAAAGGAAATCATAGCCTTCAGCAGCAAGCCCTACTTCAAGGTCGATGCGGTGTTCGAGACCGGCGGGAACCAGGTGAAGGGCACGCTTGACACGCGTTTCGATGATATTGATGGCGCAAGGGCCTTCCTTGAAGACAGCAGGGATGCCACCTACACCATTTCCGAGGCGGACAAGAAGGAAGCGACAAGACATCCCGCACCGCCGTTCACGACTTCCACTCTCCAGCAGGAGGCTTCGCGCAAACTTCGCTTCCCCGTGAGCGTGACCATGAGGGTCGCCCAGACACTTTACGAAAGGGGTCTGATTACCTATATGCGTACCGACTCCACCAACCTGTCCAAACTCGCAGTCTCGACGGCCAAAAAATTCATCAAGGAGACTTACGGACCGGAATATTCCCACCCCAGACAGTACAGGACCAGTTCCAAAGGCGCCCAGGAGGCCCATGAAGCCATAAGGCCGACTTTCATCGAAAATACCGGAATCGAGGGCACCGAGCAGGAGAAAAAACTCTACGCCCTTATCTGGAAACGCACCGTGGCCTCCCAGATGGAAGACGCGAAAATACTGAACACCACCATAAAGGTCTCCTCGGACAAGCGCAGCGAGAAATTCTCAATCCGGGCAGCCGAGGTAATTTTCGACGGCTTTCTCAAACTCTACATCGAGGGCATGGACGATGACGGCGGCGATGAGGATGAGAACGGAATCCTGCCCCAGATGAACATAGGCGACAGGCTCAACGCCCTTTGCATCACTTCGGAAGGCAAATTCTCCCGGCCGCCTGCCCGCTACTCCGAAGCCACCCTCGTCAGGAAACTCGAGGAACTCGGGATAGGCAGACCTTCCACATACGCCCCGACTATCAGCACCCTCACCAAGGGACGCGGATATATAGTGAAGACCGACGTGGCCGGACAAAGGCAGCCCACCTCCATACTCACGCTCAAGAACGGCAGAATCACCGAGAAAAAGACCGAGACCGTCACAGGCGCGGAGAAAGGGAAGTTCGTCCCCCAGGAAATAGGCATGATAGTTTCCGACTACCTCGTGGAGAATTTCCCGAGCATCATGGACTACGACTTCACGGCCAGGGTCGAGAAGGACTTCGATAACGTGGCAGCGGGCAAAAAGGCCTGGAACTCGGTAATTTCCGACTTCTACGGCTCCTTCCACGACAAGGTGGAGAACACCCTGCAGAACGGCAGGTACACCAGGACGGAAAAGGTTCTGGGAACGGCTCCGGACGGGGAGACGGTAACCGCCCGCTTCGGACAGTTCGGTCCTTACGTACAGAAAGGTGAAGGGGACGGGCGCCAGTATGCCAGCCTCGGGAAGGGCCAGCTCATAGAGACCCTCACTCTCGAGGACGCCCTCGAACTGTTCCGGCTCCCGCGCAACGTCGGGGAAAAGGACGGGACAATGATAACCGTCACCAAGGGGCGCTACGGCCCTTACATAAAGTACGGTGACAGGAACATCTCCCTTCCGAGAGACAAGGACCCGCTGACCGTCAGTCTCGAGGAATGCTGCGAAATCATCGACAAAGCCGCCGAGGGCCCGGCAGCCAAAGCCGTCATCCAGGAGTTTGCCGCCAGCGGCATCAGCGTGATGAACGGCCGTTACGGTCCCTATCTCAAATATGACGGGCAGAACTACAAATTGCCCAAAGGGACCGATGCCCAAGCCATTACGGAAGAAGAATGTAAGAAAATCGTCGAATCTCAGGCGCCGACTTCATCCAAAGGGAGAAGGCGCAAGAACTAAAGTTGCGGACCTATGCCAAATTATCACCTTGATGAATTTGACAGGAAAATCCTGTCATTCCTTGTAAACAACGCGAGGATACCCTACCTCGAGATTGCGAGAGAGTGCGGTATATCCGGCGCCGCCGTCCACCAGAGGGTCAAGAAATTGGAGAACAACGGAGTTATATCCGGCTCACGCATGGTCATCAAACCTGCGGCAATCGGGCTTAACGTCTGTGCCTTCGTCAGCGTCTGCCTCTCGGAAGACAACAAGTACCCCGAAGTCGTCACCGCACTGAAACACGTGCCTGAAATCGTGGAATGCCATTTCGTAACCGGAAAGGCCGCCGTGTTCCTGAAGCTTTACTGCTTCGACAACGAGCACCTGATGGACATACTCATCAACACGATTCAGCGCATTCCTTACGTGCAGTCGACCGACACGAAAATTTCCCTGGACAACTCTTTCGAAAGACAGATTTGGGTCAAGGATTACAAGAGCACTTCCTTCAGAACCGTTGAAGTGAAATGATAGCCTCCCCGAGCGCGATGTCCTCGGGCGTGGTTATCTTTATGTTCAGCCTTTCCCCTTCGACAGTCTTTACTTCGATTCCCGCGGCTGCGGCCACCGAAGCGTCATCGGTAAAGGCTGTGCTGTAGGCTTGTGCGTATGCCTGGCGTATGTCCTCCGAAAGGAAAAGTTGCGGGGTCTGCACCGCTACTATCTTAGAGCGGTCGGGGTCAGGCAGGGAAGAATCCGTCGAGCGCAGGGTATCCGTCACGGGCAGCACGGGTATCAGGGCCCGGGTCTCTCCGTCCATCATCCCGAACATTTTGGAAATCAGGGCGGGACTGACAAAGGGCCGCACTCCGTCGTGAATTGCCGCCACCGCTCCGTCCGGCACCCTGGCCAGGGCATTGCGGACCGAATGGAAACGGGTCAAACCTCCGGGAACCAAAATCTGCGGGCAATCGAAGTTCTCCCGGACGCACGTGTACTTCCATTCGCTCAAATAGCGCTCAGGCAAAACGGTTATTACCTTGATTGCGGGGTCGGCCTCGATGAAGCGTTCTATGGTCCGGCGCAGTATGGACTTGCCGCCCATGCGCAGGAATTGTTTGGGCGTACTGCCGCCCATTCTCGTCCCGCTTCCTCCTGCCACGACCACAAGGTATCTTCTTCTCTGAGCCATTTTGCAAAATCTACGTACGCAGTCCGACAAATGTAAGCAAATTTGGCTATATTCCCGTCTTTGACACTTCATTTTAGAAAAAACGGGGCCCCAGATAGCCAG
>CAZMTY010000029.1:3662-21714 GCA_964569595.1 uncultured Muribaculaceae bacterium | reverse complement strand
GGGCCAACACGGCAGAGGAGGCATGGATTGCTGTCAGGGACCGCGACTTCATAGCAGGAACCTTCCTCTGGACCGGTTTCGACTATCTCGGAGAGCCCACGCCTTACGGATGGCCTTCGAGGAGCTCCTACTTCGGAGTATTCGACCTCGCCGGCTTCCCCAAGGACAGCTATTGGTTCTACAAATCCGAATGGACTGACGAGACCACTCTGCACGTATTCCCTCACTGGAACTGGAATCCGGGCGACACCGTGGACATCTGGGCGTATTACAACAATGCCGACGAAGTCGAGTTGTTCGTGAACGGAACTTCAATGGGAAAATCAGCCAAGACTGCCGACAAGCTGCACGCAGAATGGCTTGGCGTGCCTTTCGCGCCCGGCAAGATAGAGGCCGTTTCATACAAGGACGGCGAGGAGGTGGCGCGCGATGTACGCTACACGACAGGAGAACCCGTGAGCCTGCGCCTCAGCGTCGACCGCAGCACTATCAGTGCGGACGGCTATGACCTCGCCTTCGTGACCGTGGAGGCTATCGATGCCGACGGACGTGCAGTTCCTACGGCCGACAGCATGCTGCATTTCGAGGTGAGCGGAGAAGGTGAACTCGTGGGTGTGGACAACGGAAATGCCGCAGATACGATGAGTCTCAAGGGCAAGGACAAGGCCCTGTTCAGCGGCAAGGCTCTGGCCGTGGTTCGTTCGCTCAAGGACACTCCCGGCACCGCCGTGCTGACGGTCAATTCCGACTACGCCACAATCAAAACCAGTATAAACTGCGAATAGCAGCCGTTTGAGGACAGTACAAGGGCGTCACGGGATATGAAATTTGTCAATTCTGTCGTGACGCCCTTGCTTTATCCGGGACTTTGCGTATATTTGGCCTGCGACATACATGCCCTTGCGCAATCCGGCCCGTGGCCGTATCTTTGCGCCCCGGCAATTACAAGCAAGACTTGCATTGCACCGGTATTGTATGTATATTCGCGAGTCAAAGCAGGATTAGCACATCGGTAGTGCATTGGCTTCCCAAGCCAAGGAGGAGGGTTCGACTCCCTTATCCTGCTCTTTTTTCTTTTCCCCGTACTATATTCTCAATTTGAGACCGGACAGAATCGTATCCGGGCGGAGTTCCATGACGGCCGCTTCCTCGCCGGCCATGCAGAAGCCGCAGTTCTCGCAGACCCCCAACTTCTCCCCCGCACACTGGTCGCAGCGGGTGCCGTCCGCGTAGATGAAGTTGGTCATCCAGCAGCATTTCCTGAAATTGTTGTCACGCATCTTCTTCAGTCCGCTGCGGGAATTCATTATGGGATAGCCCTTTTTCTTGTAGTCGAGTATCATGTCTATGAGTTCGGCCTTCCTTTCCCTGCTCAGGGCCATGTGTTCGGTGCCCGGGAAGGGAGTGTGGAAATTCAGCGAAATCGACTCGAAGTACGGGCTCTCCGCGATGTATTCTATGGCCGAGGCCACGGATTCATGATTCAGTACATTGATGGCCATGTTGGCGCTCAGGTGCTTGCATCCGCAGTCCGCTACGTTCTTCTCCAATTTCGCGAAAGTGCCTTTTCCCCGTACACGGTCGTGATACTCGCCCACTCCGTCGAAAGACACCCAGATACTGTCTGCAACAGTGCCGTCGAAGGGTATCTGGGCATTCGTGGTTATGGTACAGGAGTAGAATCCCGTCTCGCGGGCCAGACGGCAGAGGTCATTGATGTCACGGTCGCCGTCCCGCCAGAGGAAAGGCTCCCCTCCCTCGAAGTCGATGAAGCGCGAGCCGAGAGAATAGCAGTATTCCAACTCTTCGCACAACTGTTCCGTGCTCTTGTCCAAGGGATTGCGGTGATTGTACACGCTGCAGTGCCTGCAGCTGAGATTACATCTGTCCGTAACGAAAACCACGCTCTGCAACGGTTTTTTCCTGCCGAAGACTGCGGCCCTCACCCACCACAGAGGCATATATAAAAATTGTCCTGGATTGCTCATATTCTATTGTTAACCTGTTTTACCCGGCTTCCTAATCAGCTTCGCCCGCCCGGCTTGCCGGTATGGAAAGCCAAACCGCTAAATTACTGCAAATCCGACAAACAAGCGAAAATTATGTCAACCGAAGATGAGCAGGACGATTTTTGACAGCCCGAGCAGTATACAGAACCCTCCGAGAATATTGCGCGCGGCAATCCAACGCATCATAAACCAGTCAATACCTGCCGCCTTGTACTTTTCCCAGTCCTTCATGGAGCCTATAACTAAAGGCGGGATCTCCGGCACCCCGGTTTTTCCTTTTACGAAGTCCCTCAGGGACCAGCAGAGCCAAAGAGAGCGCGGAAGCATCAGCAGGACTGTGAGATACACCTGATGGACATAGTTGAACACTGCGGCGGCCACCACCAGGATATATGGAAGCAGATTTACAGTCCAGGCGACTGCCAGACGCAGCCCGGGCCTTTTGAAGAGCCTGGCGAGGGTCATTTTGTTCGACTCCCTGTCCCCTTCAATATCTATGAGGCTGTGGGTATACAGTATGTTCATGACGAGCAGCCCGACGGGAATGGAAAAACAGACGGCCTCCGGGTCCATGCTGCCGGCCGTTGCGTAATAGCAGCCCATCATCAGCAGGGGGCCGAAAATCAGGCCTATCACCGGTTCGCCAAGGCCCCTGTAGCCTAACTTGAGCGGCGGGGCGGAGTAGAAAACTCCGAGAAATACGGCAATGGCGGCTATGACTATTATCCACCACGCTCCGTCGGGCCCGGAAAAACCGCTGCTGTGTATACGGTACAGGAAGATTGCGGCACCGCAGACAAAGGACAGGGCAAAAAAGCACAGTATCGCCCTCATCAGGGTCCGGGGTGTTTCACTTCCGTCGGTCAGATAGGGATATTTCAAGGTCATGGCACGGAAACCCTTGCGTATGACCCTGTCCCTTGCGGACATAACGTCAGCCTTGTAGTCATAATAATCATCGGCGAGATTCATGGAAAAATGCAGGGCCACGATGCCGACTATGGCAAGAAGGGCCGTCAGTATATTGAAACCTGGATGCCCCGCAGCCAGAACCGCTGCCAGGAGGGCCGGGAGCAGGCTCTGCATCAGCGACACCGGCCGGGCATTGTCTATCCATTTGCGCACTACTTTCATAGTTCGGGATAATTTTTATATAAATTGTTTCTTAGGGCGGCAAAAATAGAAAAAATATTTTCCGATTTTTTGTGAAATCAAAAAAATCCGTTATCTTGTCGCCGAAGTTTTTCATAGTTTAAGTTTAGGTTAAGTAACAGACTCTTCGCCGTGAGGCGAAGAGTCTGTGAAATTTATACGGCTGAAAGATTTTTAAAGCCGATTTTTATCTTTCTTTTCCCGATTTTTTCCGCAGTATTCTATATTCGCCGGAGAACAACGAACAAAACCTGCTTGCTATGAACAAACGAATTCCCCTCATCGTCGGCCTGGCTGCAATGCTCGCGGCTGCCGTTGCCTGTCAGGGACTCTTCTCCGGACAGGGCACCCTCAGAGTCTCATTCCTCAACTCCCCTACCTTCTCGACCAGGGCAGGCATCAATGTCCCGGATACGGAAGACTTCATCCTTAGCGTGAGCGACGCCAAGGGCAATCTCATATACTCCGGACGCTTCGGCGACTCCCCTGAAGAATTCACCCTGTCGTCGGGCAGCTACACTGTCACGGCCATATCCGAAGAATTCTACGACCCCGCTTTCGACACTCCCCAGCTCGGCGACTCCAAAGTCGTGGTGGTCAGCAACGGCGAACTTTCCGAAGTGATCCTGTGCTGCCGGCAGCTCAACAGCGGGATAAAACTGAATGTGGACGACTCCTTCGTATCCACCTTTCCCGAAGGGACCATGCACATAGACGGACTCGAAGGGGTTCTGGAATACGGCTATGACGAGACCCGCACGGCATATTTCAGACCCGGCACCGTATCGGTATATGTCAGCGAGAGCGGACTGGAACAGATCCTTCTCACACGCACTCTCGAAGAACAGCAAATACTCTCCGTCAACATCTCCGCTTCGGTCAGCGGCTCCTCGGGCGGAATAAGCATCAGCGTGGACACCACCCGAACCTATATTGTCGATGATTATGTCTACGGAGGCGGGAAGGACGGCTCGACCGTCGAGACGGCGTATGACATAATGGAGGCCAGGGAACGCAGCGGGGAGGAGGATGTATGGGTATGCGGCTACATAGTGGGTGTCGCCACCTCCACGGGCAAAATCAGTTTCGAGCCGCCTTTCACCAAGGAGACAAACATAGCCCTCGGGCTGAGGGCCACCACCGACAACACGGACTACTGCCTCACGGTGGAGCTGAAAGCCGGGGCCATACGCGAAGGGCTGAATCTCCTGTCCAATCCGGACATACTCGGACGCCAGGTATATATAAGAGGAGACCTGGTATCGGCATATTACGGGATACCAGGCCTCAAGAACTTAAGCGAATATCAGTTCAAATGACCGGTGATTACAGACGCTTGAACAATTCCTCGGTCCGGGCCTCGTAGCCGGGCTTGCGAAGGAGGGCGAACATGTTCTTCTTGTAGGCCTCGACTCCGGGCTGGTTGAAAGGATTGATTCCGAGGACGTAAGCGCTTACCCCACAGGCGAACTCGAAGAAATAGAACAGGGCTCCGAGCTTTTCCTCATTGATGCGCTCTATGCTGACCTCCATTTGGGGAACGCCTCCGTCGATGTGGGCGAGCTTGGTCCCCAAGCGGGCCATGGCATTGCAATGTTCCACTCTCTGGCCCGCAAGGTAATTGAGCTGGTCGAGATTCTGGGCATCGAAACCTATAGTCTGTTCGCGGTTGGGCTCCTCAACGCATACAGTGGTCTCGAACATCACCCTGTCGCCTTCCTGGATGAACTGGCCCATGGAGTGGAGGTCGGTGGTGCAGACTACGGATGCGGGGAAAATTCCCTTGAGTTCCTTGCCTTCGGACTCGCCGTAGAGCTGTTTCCACCACTCTGCGAGATACTGCAGCTTGGGATTGAAGGTCACGAGTATCTCCACCTTCTTTCCAAGCTCGGAATAGAGCAGATTGCGCATTGCGGCATACTTGACGGCAGGATTGTCCTCTGACTTGACCATCAGTTCCGCCCTTTCGGCGGCTGCACCCTTCAGCATTGCCCTGACGTCATATCCCGCTACGACTATGGGAAGTATGCCCACGGGGGTAAGTACGGAATAGCGGCCTCCCACATCGTCGGGAACCACGAAGGTCCTGTATCCTTCCTGGGTCGCGAGGGTCTTGAGGGCTCCCCTGGCAGCATCGGTAATGGCAACGATACGCTGAGAAGCCCCGGCCTTTCCGTAGACTTTCTCTATGTAGTCCTTTACCACCCTGAACGCCACTGCGGGCTCGGTGGTGGTACCGGACTTTGAAATCACAATACAGGCTACATTGCTCTCGGCGGCAAGGTCCATAAGTTCCGCGAGATACTCCTCGGAAAGATTGCTGCCTGCAAACACTATCCTCGGACTTCCGCTACGCTGTATAAAACTGTGTGACAGGGCTTCGATAGCGCAGCGGGCTCCGAGATAGGAACCGCCTATGCCTATGACTATGACGAGGTCGACTCCCTTGGAGGACCAGTCATCCCTCACTGCCTCGCAATCTGCGACAAGCGATTCGGGAGTTTCGACGGGAAGGTTTTTCCATCCGAGGAAATCATTGCCCGCTCCTGTTCCGTCCATGAGAACATCGTAGGCGGAAAGGGCCTTTTCAACATACTTCTGATAAGCGTCGGCGCCGACGAAGGTCTTGCAGCCGTCAACATTGACTTTAACCATATTGAGTATAAATTATAATAGTTTCAAATCCTGCAAAGCAATCTTACAAATTTAAGTATTTTTGTCCTATGTACGCTTTGGCCGACTGCAATAATTTCTTCGTGTCCTGCGAGAGGGTTTTCCAGCCGTGGCTGGAAGGCAAAGCCGTTGTGGTACTGTCCAATAACGACGGCTGCGTAGTCGCCCGCTCGAATGAAGCCAAGGCCATGGGCATAAAGATGGGCACTCCGTTTTTCCAAATCAGGGAACTGGCCGACAGCGGGAAAGTTCATGTACGCTCGTCAAACTACAAGCTCTACGGCGACATGTCCGCCCGGGTGATGAATCTGCTGCGCAAGGCCGTGCCCTCGATAGAAGTCTACTCGATAGACGAGGCCTTCCTCGATCTCGGCGACATGAGGCAGGAGATGTATATGGAAGTCTGCAGCGGCCTGAGGGAAAAAATCCGCACATGGACGGGGATTCCGCTCAGCATAGGCATAGCCGGGACCAAGACTCTCGGGAAAATTGCCAGCCACTTCGCGAAGAAGTATCCGGCATATAACGGCGTCTGTGCCATAGATTCCGATGAAAAGCGGGAAAAGGCCCTGGCGCTCACTCCTGTCGGGGAGGTTTGGGGCATAGGCCGCAGATTCGCCCCGAAACTGACAGCCATGGGCGTGGAAACCGCCGGGGATTTCGTCAGCCGGCCCCGCTCATGGGTTGAGCGACATTTGGGCACAGGCGGTGTGCGCACCTGGTTGGAACTCCAGGGCAAGGCAGCGATAGCGCGTCAGGACGAGGAGCGCCGCCAGTCAATCTGCACCTCAAGGTCGTTTGCCGGGACGATTTCGGACAAGGACGAACTGGCTTCGAGGGTTTCGGACTTTGCCTCGGCCTGTGCCGCAAAACTGCGCAAGGAACATTCGGTGGCGGGCAAGGTGGGAGTCTTCCTGATGACCAACCGTTTCCGGGAAGACCAGCCCCAGTACTTCCCGAGCCTCGAAATCGTGCTCGACACCCCGGCAAACAGCACACAGGAAATCGTTTCGGCCGCATTACGCATCTTCGACAGGATATACAGCCCCGGCTTCAAGTACAAGAAGGCCGGAGTCATAGTCGGGGCCACCGGTCCGGACAACCTCATACAACTCGCACTTTTCGGGGACGAAGACGACGGACTGGCCCGGAACAAGGCCGACAGGCTTTCGGAACTTATGGACAGGGTCAATCTCCATGAAGACAATCTGCTGCACCTCGGAATACAACGGAACGGACACTATGCCGACGGGATAAGGCGCGACTACTGTTCAAGAAAATACTCCACCGACTGGGACGAACTTATGGAGATCAATTAAAAGAGGAGCGACTCATTCCATTGAATCACTCCTCGCAGGCGAAAATTGCTGAAACAACTTTGGTTTTGACCAGGAATTCGGCCTCTTGAAAGAACTGCCGATGCATCTTACTTGCGTGTAGTTTCCTGCATTTTCTATAGCTTGTCAGCCTCGGGTGCCGAACCTTCGTTCTGACAGCACCTTGGTTTTACAAGGCAAAGGTATCTAAAATCAAAACTGGCGTCAATCCCTACTTTTGGGGATTTTGGGCGGTAAATTCCACGGTCTTGCTGCCGAGTCCCTCCACCTCCACGGTCACGCTGTAGCGCCCCTCGCTGTCAGCCTGTACTATGGCCATGCACATGCCTCCGTAGGCCTTCCTCTCCGAGGCCTTGGGCGAAGAAAGGTCGCTCATGTTCCCGCTCTCCACACCAATGACCCGGGCTCCGGGGACAGTCCACCTTACCAGATTTTCCGCCGAAGGCACCACCGTTCCGGCCGCATCTGTTATCTCCACGACTACGTGCACCACATCCGAAGGGTCTGCGAATATGACTTCCCTGTCCAGTTCCACCCTGAAGTCCGCGGCCTGCCCGGCAGTCCTGAAAATCTCCGTGTATTCCCCGCCGTCCTTACGGCCCACAAGCTTCACTTCACCGGGCTGGTATTCCACATCCCAGGCGAGATGCAGGTCCGCCGTCGAACTGTGCACCTTGCCTTCGGGGCTCTGGTTCCAGGCATTGACATTGCCCTTGCGCGGGAACTCCTTGGTTTTCACCCCATAAGACCTACCGTTAACGAAAAGCTCCACCTCCGTGCAGTTGGTGAAGACCACCACCTGGACAATCTGCCCCCGCTTCGACTCATCGTAATTCCAGCCCCCGGCAAGATGCAGCACGGGGTCCTCCGACCAAATACTCTTGAAGAAATAGTAACCGTCCTTCCTGAAGCCGCAGTTGTCGAGGTATCCCGACACCGCGCCCCTCGAGGGCCAGCGCGATTCGCCGTAATAGTCTATGCCGGTCCACATGAAATCGCCTATCACGAAGTCATTGATAATCGTGTATTTCCAACGCTGTTCCGTGTCTATGTAGGCCGCCGCGGGAGTCGCATAGCGGGACCTGCCTTCCCTTGCCACCCTCGGACCGCCCATTCCCCCGGATTCCGTGGCGACCACCATCCTGTCGGGGTGCAGCAGCTTGTCGGTGGTATAATAGGTCTCGCGCCGGGTTCTCCAGCGGTCAGGATAGTTGTAACCCACAATCTCATCCCCAAACTCCGCAAGAAACTCCTCCGTGGCGGGCTCATTGTCGGCCGCGATTCTGTCATTCCCGGAAGTCACGGGCCTTGTGGGGTCGAGGCTGCGGCATATATCTATCATGCTCCGCGCCAGCACTGGCCCCTCGGGAGTAGACTGGTCCGGCACCTCGTTGCCTATGCTCCACATCACCACCGAAGGATGATTCCGGTCCCTCAGAATCATGCAGGCGAGGTCTTTCTCGTACCACTCGTCGAAGTCAACATGGTAGTCGTATGCGTTCTTGCCGGCCTTCCACTGGTCGAATACCTCGTCCATCACAAGCATCCCGTATTCATCACAGAGGTCGAGAAACTCCGGACTGGGAATATTGTGGGCCGTGCGTATGGCATTGCAGCCGCCGGATCTGAGGATTTCAAGGCGTCGGGCCCATACCCTTTCGGGAACGGCCGCGCCCACAGCCCCTCCGTCATGATGAAGATTCACGCCCTTCATCTTCAACTGCCTGCCGTTCAGCAGGAAGCCCCGGTCTGGCTCGTAGGCTATCGTACGTATGCCCACGCGGGTTTCCACGACATCGCACTCGCGGCCGTCTGCCGAAAGGGACGAGCGCAGGGTATAAAGATAGGGGGTATCCGTGTCCCAAAGCATGGGCGAAGGCACTTCCAGGACATCCTTGCAGACCATGCGGCCACCATCCTTGTCCGCCGCCGTCAGCAGGGCACTCACCTGTGCCACTTCCTCGCCCCCGGCATCAATCAGCGTGTGTTTCACCGTCACCGGGCCTCCGGAACCGTCGATGCCGTATACGCCCGAATCGTCAAGTATAGCGGACTCGATATGCAGGGTGGCCGAAGTTTCGCCCAGGCTGCCGGTATAAACGAATATGCCCCATTTTTCAAAACGCAGACGCTCCGTGGAGACCAGGCGCACGTGGCGGTAAATACCCGAACCCGTGTACCAGCGGGAATTAGGCTGCATGGAATTGTCCACCCTGACGGCTATCACGTTGCCGCGGGCCTTCAGGTAGGGGGTCAGATCGTAGGAGAAACTCGAATAGCCGTAGGGCCATTTGCCTAAATAATTGCCGTTAATCCACACCTCGCTGTTCATGTAAACCCCGTCGAACTCTATGGAATAGAGTCTGTCGGCGGCATATTCCGGCACGTCAAAAGTCTTTCTGTACCAGCCTATTCCGGAAGGGAAATATCCCACACGGCCTCCTCCGGGGGCATCCTCGAGGTTCTCGCCCTCTATGCTCCAGTCATGCGGGAGATCGAGGGTGCGCCACGACTTGTCGGAAAGGCCCGGACGCTGTCCTCCCCTCACATCCCCGAGATGAAATTTCCATCCCGCATCAAAATTTTCCGTCTGCCGGCCTTCGCTTGCAGCGGAAACGGCCTGCATCCCCAGCAGGAGGGCTGCCAGGAGTATTACGCTTCTTTTCATATTTAAGATTGATATTAAAAAGACCGGCGGGACGACCAAGAGCCATCCCGCCGGACAATCAGTTTATTTTGAATACAATGCGGCAATCTCGGGATAGAGGGCCATATTTTCGTTGCTTGCCCCGTTCTCGTCGAAAAGATTGCCCCAGCGGGGAGATGTGGCCTCCCAGATGAAAGTACCGAGGCCGAGGTTGTAAGGCAGGGCCGCAACTATCTCGTTTACTTCCTTGCGATACTCCTGATATTCCACCACCACTATGGGTTTGCGGTACCTCTCCGCGAGGTCGTTCAGATTGTTCTTCAAGTCATCGAGGGTACCGTGCCACCTCGGATAATAGGACTCGCCTATAATATCGAACTTCACGTCGCGGCTCAGCGCCCTGTCGAAGAAGCGCACCGACTCCTCGTTCTGTCCGCCGCAGGCTATGTGCAGCATTATCTTGATGTCGGGGTCGGCGGCACGCACTCCGGCACTCGCACAGCGCAGCATCACGAGGAAGGGTATCCAGGATTCCTCTATCCTGCCCTGGGGCCATACCATGCCGTTGTTGATTTCATTGCCTACCTGCACCATATCGGGAGTCACCCCCTCGGCGATGAAGCGTTCGATTGTCTCCTTCGAGTAGCTGTATATCCTGCCCTCGAGACCCGAACCGCTGTCACGATCCCAGGAAGCTGGCTTGAACTGCTTGCCGGGGTCGGCCCAGTTGTCGCTGTAGTGGAAGTCGAGCAGGAACTTCATGCCGGCCGCCTTGATACGTTTGGCGAATGCTATGGTCTGCTCCAGACCGCAGTAGCCCTCTTTGGAATATCCGTTCTCCGCAGTGGGGTCCACAAAGAGACGCAGCCTTATCCAGTTGAAGCCGTGGTCAGACATGATTTCGAGCACGTCCTTCTCCTCTCCTCCGTTGGAGAACTTCACTCCCTTGTCCTCCTGCTGGGGCACCCAGGAAATGTCCGCGCCCACTATCTTGTCGTCCAGGTCCACCGTCCTGACATAAGGGGGTTCCACCTTGGGCACGACACCGGCGGCATAGTCACGGTCGATTTCGGAATAGATGGCGAAGAGTTCCTTGTTCATGGCGAGGGGATCCCGGGATTCGAAGTCCCTTCTCACGGATGATCCCCCGGGCCCGCCAGGGCCAGCTTGTCCGCCAGGGCCGCCAGGTCCGCCGGGGCCACCTTGTCCGCCGGGTCCGCCGGGTCCGCCCTGTCCTCTGAACAGCGCCCTTGTGGGGGCCCATGCCATGGTGCCATAGCCGAGTCCGCCGGGAATAGAGCGCACTATATCATTGATTATACGCACATTTTCACCTTCAGCCCCGTATTCGCAGATACAGATAGGCTTGCCGTAACGCTCTGCAAGGTCGTAAATATTGACTTTCAGGTCGTCGTAGGTCTCGTGCCACCTTTCATAGTACGAGAGTCCTATGATGTCGTACTCCGCCCCGTACATGTCCATATAGTCGAGGAACTCACGGCAGAGGGTGTTCTCGCCGCCGAGGGCAAGGTGTATCTGCAGACGGGCCTCGGGCAGCACCTCACGCACGGCCCTTGCACCGGCCTTGTACAGACCCATGGCCGCAGCCCATTCCGCCTCCGTCGAGTTGTCGTCAATACGTCCGTCGGGCCATACGAGTCCGTGGTTTATCTCGTTGCCTACCTGCACCACGGTCGGAGCTACGCCCTCCTCCTTCATGCGGGTGAGCACATCCCGGGTATATTCGTAGAGCTTGTTTTCAAGAGCCTCACCCTCAAGTCCTTCCCACGCCGAAGGCTTGTACTGCTTGTCGGGGTCGGCCCAGGTGTCGCTGTAATGGAAGTCTACGGCGAACTCCATGCCCGCGTCCACGATACGTCTGGCGAATTCAATTGTACTTTCGGTTCCGCAAAATCCCTGGCGGGAATAGCCTCCCTCAGCCTCGGGATTAACGAACACCCTCAGGCGGATGATGTCGAAACCGTTGTCTTTCATTATCTTGCAAATGTCTTCCTCCTGGCCTTCGGCATTCAGGAACTTGACCCCACGCGCCTCGAGGGCCGGTACTTCGGAAATGTCGGCGCCTATCATGAAGGCCGACGGCTTGGGCGAACAGGCCACCAGAAGGCAGGCCGCCGCAAGCACGGCAAAGAATGGATTGTTTCTCATACGATTATGATTATTGGTTTCAGCACGTACAAAGTTAGAACATTCACGTTCTCGGCCATGGACATTTCAGACAGAAGATGTCAGAAAACAGACAGGAGGATTTTGCAGGAGCCACATATCAGCTGAGTAGTCAAAAGGGGTGGAAGCGGGTAATTTTATTATATTTGTCAGATGCGCGAACTGGATACGAACATACAGTTCCTGTCTGGAATAGGTCCCAGACGGGCGGAACTCCTGAAAAAGGAGCTGGGAATCGAGACCGTCTCGGACCTTATACACCTGTATCCCTACCGCTACGTAGACCGCAGCCGCATCACCCCCATAGCCGAAGCTACGGCCGCACAGACCGGCATCCAGATACACGCCCGCGTGGTCAGCCGCAATCTCCTTTCCCGCAAGGGACTTCCCCTGCCCCAGGACGGCAGCAGGATAAACTTCAACGACGGCCAGCGCCTCAGCGTAGTGGTCGATGACGGCAGCGGACAGATGGAAATGGTCTTTTTCAAGGCCCTCAAATGGCATTGGACAAGACTCGTCCCGGGCATGGACTTCATCTTCTTCGGCAAGCCCTCGGAATTCAACGGAAGAATCAACATGGTACACCCGGAAGTCGACGTTCCCGACAGGGGCCATATCACCCAAAGTGCTATTACCGGAGTATATCCCAGCACGGAAAAACTCAGGAACGGAGGCATCACGGGGAAAATGTTCTGCCGTTACGAGGCTGAAGCCCTGCAGAAGGCCCTGCCCGAGATAGAAGAGACCCTGCCCGACTACCTGACCGGACAGAAAGGACTGATGTCCCTGAAGCAGGCCCTTTGGAACATCCATTTCCCCATGGACCAGAAGCATCTCGCCGGGGCTACGCGCAGGTTGAAGTACGAGGAACTCTTCATGCTCCAGCTCGCCCTGCTCAAACAGAAATACGTGCGCTCACGCGGAGCCGTCGGCTTCCCCATGCGCAAGGTGGGAGACGACTTCAATGCCTGCTTCGAGGCCCTCCCGTACAAGCTGACCCGCGCCCAGCAGAAGGTCATAAAGGAAATACGCTCCGACCTTGTCAGCGGCAGGCAGATGAACAGGCTGCTCCAGGGTGACGTGGGCTCGGGCAAAACCCTCGTGGCGGTGCTTAGCTGCCTTATCGCCACGGGTAACGGCTACCAGAGTTGTATCATGGCACCCACGGAAGTCCTCGCACAGCAACATTATGCCAATATCACCCGCCTCCTGTCCCCCACGAATGTGCGCTGCGAGCTGCTCACCGGAAGCACTACGCAAAAGGAGAGGGAGCGCATTCACAGCGGTCTGGAAGACGGCAGTTCAGGCATTATCGTCGGCACCCATGCCCTGCTCGAGGACAACGTGAGGTTCCACAGGCTCGGCCTCGCCGTCATAGACGAACAGCACCGCTTCGGCGTGGAACAGAGGGCCAGGCTGTGGAGCAAGAGCAGCACCCCTCCGCACATACTCGTGATGACGGCCACGCCCATACCCCGCACCCTCGCCATGACCCTTTACGGCGACCTCGACGTCTCGGTAATAGACGAACTTCCCCCGGGCAGAAAGCCGGTCATGACTATGTGTCTGAGCAAGCAGAAGCGCCACCAGATATACGGGTTCATGCGCCAGCAGATAGCCAAGGGCCGCCAGGTCTTCGTGGTCTATCCCCTGATTTTCGAAAGCGAAAAGCTCGACCTCGAGAACCTCGAAAAGGGCTACGACGATATATCCGGGGCCTTTCCCCTGCCCGACTACAAGGTGGCCATAGTCCACGGAAAACAGAGCAACGAGGAGAAGCAGTTGAATATGGAGGCCTTTGCGGCGGGCAGGGCCGACATACTCGTGTCCACTACCGTGATAGAGGTCGGAGTGGACGTGCCCAACGCCTCGGTAATGGTCATAGAAAGCGCCCAGCGTTTCGGCCTCAGCCAGCTCCACCAGCTCCGCGGAAGGGTCGGAAGGGGTGCCGAGGAATCCTTCTGCATCCTCGTCCACGACGACAAGGTCAGCAAGGAAGCCAGGCAACGTCTCCAGCTCATAGCCTCCACCGAGGACGGTTTCGAGATAGCCGAACAGGACATGCGCATGCGCGGGCCGGGAGACCTCGAAGGCACCCAGCAGAGCGGACTGCCAATCAAGCTCAAGATAGCCTCGCTTGCCAAAGACGGGGAACTGCTCGGCGAGGCGAGAAACGACGCCTTGAGGGTTCTGGAGGCGGACCCCGACCTGAAAGCGCCGCAGAATGCCAGACTCGTCAGGGAACTCAGGAAAGACAAATATGAAATAAAAGATTACAGTACTATATCATGAAAAAAACATTCATTGCATCTTTAGGATTACTATTGGTTATGGGATGTTCTGAAAAGGCTGAGCAGGGCTACATCGGCCCCTCAGAGATAATTGTCGAGGATGGAGTCATGACTCCGGAGACATTGCTTGCCTTCGGCCGCATCTCCGACCCTACGCTTTCGCCCGACGGAAGCACCATCCTCTATTCCGTAAGTTACACGTCCATAGAGCAGAACCGCAGTTGCGCCAATCTGTTCACAAGCAACACGGACGGCTCCGACAGACGCCAGCTCACCTGGTACGGAAAGAGCGTCAGCAACGCCAGATGGTCCGCTGACGGTTCGAAAATCTACTTCCTCTACGATTCCCAGATTTGGGAAGCGCCCTACAGAAACGGCTCGCTCGGAAAGCGGAAGAAACTGAGCGAAGTGCCGGGTGGGGTTGCGGGCTTCAAACTTTCTCCCGACGAGAGCCGCATCATCTACATCAGCAGCATAAAGAACACGGCCGTGGAGACACCCGCCGACAGTGACCCCGCCCTGGACAAGGCCCGGGCATACGCCACCGAGGACCTCATGTACCGTCACTGGGACCACTGGGTTACCGAAATCCCGCGCACTTACGTGGCCCCCTTCGGCGAGGGCAGAATCACTCCCGCCAACTCCACCGACATACTCGGGGAGGGCAATCTCTTCGAACTTCCTCTCGAACCCTACGGAGGCATAGAGCAGCTCGACTGGGCCCCCGACAGCAGGCACATAGCCTACTCCTGCAAGAAAAAGAGCGGACTGGAATACGCCTTCAGCACCAACGTCTGCATCTACGTTTATGACTGCGAGAGCGGACGCACGGTGGACGTGACGGTCAGCGGAGGCTATGACACCGACCCGGTATGGAGCCCCGACGGGAAACACCTCGCCTGGATTTCCATGGCCCGGGACGGCTATGAGGCCGACAGGCAGAGACTCATGGTCTGCGACACCGAACTCGACGGGGACTTCTCCTTCACGGCGGTGCGTGAACTCAATCCCGGCTTCGACAGGGACGTTGCGGGAATAGTGTGGCATGAAGACGAGATTTTCTTCAACTCCCTCGTTTCCGAAGCCGTCCAGGCAATATTCTGCACCGACCTCTACGGCGGAGTGCTGAGGGCTACCCTGCCCGAATGGCACTTCGACTTCGACTCCCCCTTCGCCATCGTGGACATGGACAACGAGGTCAGGCTGCTCGCCTCATACCAGAGCCTGAGTTTCCCCACCGAACTCGTGGCCATAGACATCACTGCAGGCGGCCTGTCATACAGACAGATAAGTTCCGAGAACGCCCATATACTCGACCAGCTTGCGGAAGTGCGCTCGGAGAGTGTCATGGTCAAGACCGTGGACAATCAGGACATGCAGTGCTGGGTGCTCTACCCGCCCGAATTCGACGAGAACAAGAGCTATCCCGCAATAGAAATCGTACTCGGCGGCCCCCAGGGAACCAACTCCCAGGGCTGGAGCTACCGCTGGTGCTACCGTCTCATGGCGCAGCAGGGCTATATCGTAATCATGCCCAACCGCCGCGGAACCACGGCCTTCGGACAGGAGTGGAAGGAACAGATTTCCGGAGACTACCCCGGCCTCAACATGCAGGACTATCTCAGCGCCGGCCGTTATATCAAGAGCCAGCCCTACGTGGACAAGCTCGCCTGCGTGGGTGCGTCCTACGGCGGCTATTCCGCCTATATGCTTGAAGGCATGGACGGAGGGCTGTATGACTGCTTCATAGCCCATGCGGGCATATTCGACGAGAAACAGCTCTGGTTCACCACCGAGGAGATGTGGTTCGCCAACTGGGACAACGGAGGCCTGAGCGAGTATGCCTACGAGCCCGGACAGATCGGGCCCAAGGGCGACGGAGTCACCTTCGGCGGCATGCAGCAGGCAGGCTCGCCCTATTCGAACACAGCCAAGGCGAGAAGGCACTACGCCGAATCCCCCTCCTCAATGATTACCAAATGGGACACTCCCATACTCTGCATACACGGCATGATGGATTTCCGCATCCCCTACGAGCAGGGCATGGCCGCATTCAACGCCGCCCGCATGATGGGCGTACCTGCCAAATTGGTGCTCTTCCCCGAGGAGAACCACTGGATACTGCAGCCCCAGAACTCTCTCTACTGGCACAGAACCTTCTACGATTGGCTCGACAGGTGGATGAGAGAAGATACTCCTGACGGAAAATAAACGGCGGAAATGGTCAGGATAAGTGAAATCATCGCCGCCATAGAGAAGGTGGCGCCAATAGTGTATCAGGACGGCTTCGACAATTCGGGCCTGCAGGTGGGCTTCCCCGACTCGGAAGTTTCCAAGGTTCTGGTCTGCCTGGACGTGACCGAAGAGGTGGTGGCAGAAGCGGCGGCCCTGGGCTGCGGGCTGATTGTCTCTCACCATCCGCTCATATTCAAACCCTTCAGACAGCTGAGTTGCGGCACCTACCAGCAGCGCTGCGCCGTAGCTGCAATACGCTCGAACATAGCCATTTATTCGGCCCACACGAGTCTGGACAACGCTCCCGGAGGGGTCAATCACAGGATTGCGGAGACAATAGGACTGCGCAACAGTTCGTGGCTCCAGCCCAAAAACGACGGCAGTGATGCCGGCTCCGGTCTCATAGGCGAGCTTGAAAGTCCGATGAAAGACAGCGAGTTCCTGGATATGCTCAAGGAAAAGTTCGCCGTGGAATGTCTGCTGCATTCCGAACCTGCCGGCACGATGATAAGGAAGGTGGCCCTCTGCGGAGGTGCCGGCGCCTTCCTGCTGCCGGACGCGATAAAGGCCGGGGCCGACTGCTTCGTGTCCGGAGAATTCCACTACCACGACTACTTCGAGAATGACGGGGTGCTTCTCGCCGAACTCGGCCATTACCAGAGCGAGCAGTACACCCGGGAACTCCTCTCGGAACTCATTTCGGCGAATTTCCCCGAAATACTCACCATAAAGACTACAATCAATACAAACCCGATAAGGTACAACGCCAAACGATGAACGAAAGGTTTTCGACAGATTTTTACATCAAATGCTACATGACGGACTTCAACCACTATCTGAGGCCCGCCGCTTTTATGGACTGCGCCCAGGACATTGCCACCATAGCCGCAGAAGAGATAGGATTCGGGAACTCCGCGCTGAGGCCCATAGGCTGCGTCTGGGTGGTGGCGAGGATGCACAGCATCTTCCTGAGGCCGGTAAAGTTCAACGAGGATGTGACCATGTACACCTGGCACAAGGGCAGAGGCGGGGTCAACTTCCTGCGTGACTATCAGATTTGCGGCAAGGACGGAGTGCCCGCGGTGAACTCTACCAGTTCATGGATAGTCATGGACATGAACACCCGTTCGCTTGCCCGCAGCGAGGCCGTGATGAAGTTCATCTCACGCGAGGCACAGAGCCCCGAGCATGCCATAGAGAGCCCCTGCCCCAAAATCGTAATGCCCAAAAACGGCAATATCAGCCTGATAGGAACGCACAGAGTGAAATGGTCCGACGTCGATTTCAACAAGCACGTCAACAACGGGAAATATACTGTCTGGGCCATGGACGCCCTTCCGGAGGATCTGGTCTACAACCATCCCGTCAAGGAGCATTTCATCAACTTCAATAAGGAGGTCAAGCCCGGGGAGACCGTGGAACTGTACCACGCTGAAGCCGACGGCACCCATATCATCGAAGGTCTCGTAGGAGACCACCAGGCCTTCATCACGAAGCTGATATTCGACGACTGATGCTGTC
>CAZMTY010000029.1:0-3562 GCA_964569595.1 uncultured Muribaculaceae bacterium | reverse complement strand
CGAAGAAAAAGGGCCGGGGCGTATTGCGGTTGAGCAATAATCCTTATATTGGCGGTGAAACACTATTACTTAAGTTATGAACCGCGAGACCATATTTAACCACATCAAGGAGATAGTGCGCAAGGCCGCTCCGACCGCCGAGACCTTACTCCACGACACTGAAACGACAAGCGAGGTAAAAGAGGACAGCGATATTGGCATATTGGTGCTCCTTGACAAGGATGAAGTCACCATTGACGACGAAGCGAAAATCAGTTGGCCGCTGTACGAACTTGAAGTCAGGTTGCGCATTACTATCAAGCCGCACATCATGCCCCGAATCAAGTGGGAAAGCCGGCCCTCCAGGAAGCCTTTCCACGTTGACATAGCGACTGAAGGGGTTTTGCTCTGAAGGGGCGCCCCCGATAACATATAATAAATGCAACATTCCGAAAGCCCGAAAATATCGGTTATAATACCGGTGTATAACGTAGAGAAAGTGCTCCCGAGATGTCTTGACAGCCTTCTCGGGCAGACTTTCGTGAACTGGGAGGCCTTGTGTATAGACGACGGGAGCAGTGACGGCTCCGGCGGTGTACTGGATGAGTATGCCCGGAAAGACCCCCGTTTCAGGGTAAGGCATAAAAGCAATGCCGGGGTTTCGGAAGCGAGAAACGAGGCTTTGGGCATCGCCTCCGGGGAATATCTGCTGTTTGTGGACAGCGACGACTTCCTGCATCCCCAAACTATGGAGATATGCCTGTATATGGCGGAACGGGACGCGTCGGACCTGGTGGCGTTCACTTATAACCGGCGTTTCCGTACAGCCCTGACCCTGCGTCATTTTCTTGGTCTGCCGGAACCGGGACGGATAAAGTTCAGGAATTACGCGTGCGGGAACATAGAGTCAGTCGTCACCGATGACATCTTCACCATGGCGACTGAATATTCGCACCCGGAAGGCAAGGAAATGAAAAGGTGGGCGGTCAAGCATTGCCAGCCCTGGCGCTGTCTCTACAGGGCGGAGCGGATAAGGCATATACGCTTTATTCCCGGGATAATATACGAGGATTTCCCTTGGTGGATTGAGGTGATGCTGAATGTAAGGCGGGCGACCATTATCAATCTGCCGCTGTATTACTATTATCCCAACTTCTCCGGATATATCCATTCCGCAGCGCAGCAGTTCAGGATTTCCAGCCTGAGAACAGCCATTGATGCCGTGCAGACCCTCTGCCGCGAAAAACTTACTCCCGCACAGAGCGGGAATTGTACGCGGAATTTCCTCGTCCCTTTCCGGGAGAAGTTAGAGAAGAAGGTGAAGGCTGTGGAACGGTCACGCGGTGGTGGCGGTGCTCACGGGCACGGTAAAGAATAGGGCCGCCCTGCAACCTGAAGTGGATACCGAGTATCGTAAGCACCTTGATTCTGTCTTCGCCCAATCTCTGGATTGAGAATATCTGCTGAATGACGGGGTCCACCCTCCTTTCCAATATTACGTAAAGTGACTTCGGCCAGTCGATTATGACAGGATGCACCTTGTAGCCCGCAGCGCTGACCGCCATTGTGAGGATACGCTCGTAGACATGCGCCATGGAGCCTATGGAGTGAGTCCGGGACTGCTCCGAGAAGGTGCCCAAGCTTACCGCCTTGTTGTCCTGAAACAGCTTGTACGGACGGGTCCTGGCCATGAAGATGGTTCCGGCGCAGAATTTCCTCTCCTTGACGTCAAGCCCCAGCCTGTCAAGTTCCCTGTCGAGTTCAGACAGGTCCTCCGGCAGTCCTTCGGATACTTTCTTGTACAGAAGATGGCTGCAGATGAGCCCGACTTCCGGACGTTTCTCAAAGGTGTCGAGCAGTTTCCTGAATAGAACGGGACTTTTCAGAAGCGAGTTCACCAGTTCGTTACGCCACTCATAGTTCTTGAGCCCGAGTCCGTTGATTCTGTTGGTGCGGCAGTCTCCGTTTTTCGTGTGCAGTTTGAGAATATAGTCGTAGTCATCGAGATTGACCGACTTTATGACCTTCATGAACGGCCATAAATCATAACCCCTGTTTTCTACCTGGATTATCTTTACGTCAGGCTTGAAGTCCGTGAGCTTCTTTTCGGTAGTCGCATCGTGCCTGTTCATTGTCACATATAAGTCCCATTCGCAGCCATTTATGTTCCTGAGTTTTTCTATAAAATAGTCGGTTTGGTCGTGATAGTATACGTGAAACTGAACTAAAACTTTTCTCATCCTTTGGAATCAGCGTTTTTCGCCGGCGAAGTTAATACATCGCAGTTGTAAATACAAAAATTCCCGGGCGACAAGGCGCATGAAAGCGACTATTTGTCGTTTTCCTTCCGTAAAACGTTTTCAGCGGGGACGGCTCCTCTAATACATCTTGCGCATCACATCCGCATAGCTTCCCGGAACGGGTTCCCTTGCCGATTTGGACTTGTACTCCGTCTTCTGGTAGAAAGCTCCGCCTGTCAGCCTCGCAAATTCTTCCTTGTCAAAGGCTTCGTCCCTGTGCCCGAACCAAAGTTCATGCGTAGGGTCCTGTACGACATGGGGCATCTTCCCGAAAAGCCGCGCCGCCCGGTGATTTTTCACGACAGTAAGCCTGAAAAGAAGCTGGTGCGCGAAATAATCTATGATACTGTCCTCCGCCTTCCAATAGTTGAATATGGCCTCACGCCAGGCTCTTATGAGATAACTCCCCTTCACCGAGCGGAAAAAGCAGTTCTGGACGAAGGAATAGGAACCTTTCAGCCTGTCGCCGCTCAGATATATGAAAAAGTCCTCATCCATAATCTCCGCGGGGATGTCCGAAGTCGCGAAACAGGTGGCATCCATCCACACTCCCCCGTATCTGTAAAGGAGTTCCACCCGGCAGATGTCGGCGAAATGGGCCGGCCGTATCTTTCCCTCCTTCCACTTCCTAATTATGCAGTCGGGCAGCGATATCCATTCCGCCAGGCTTTCGCAGTCAAGGACTACAAGTTGCGCCTTGCAGTTGTGGCGTATACTTCCTATGCAGGCTTTCACTATTTCCGGGGCCTTGTCCTCTCCCTGGAGCCAGATTGTGAAGATGCGTTCTCCGTTTTCCCCGTCCGGCCGGGTCCTTTCTGGATTTCCGGCATCATTCAGGTCCGTGGGCGCATCTTCGGGTATGCTATCCGGCACGAAGGGTTCCAGATATTCGCAAACGGCTTTCCGGGTGACTTCTCCCCTTCTGCGCCTCCTTTCCAGGTGTCCTCTCCAGGGCCAGTTGAGAATATGGCCTTTGAGAACGATTTCCAAATTGACTTTTGTCCTTTTCCAGTTCATCGGGATATGCTTACTGACACGTGAAGTTAAGATTTTATTGCGAATACGGCGCAAGTTCATTGGTCAGCCTTTGTTCCCTATTGCCTCGGGCAGCCGGTTCCACTCCCGCTTATTCTTTCCGGGCCGGGGACGCTTCCGCGATCACCCCTGTCGGGACGCTGCAGACCGCAAGCGTCGAGATCGGAACGCTCTACAAGCCACTTGTACGGCGGAGCTGATAGGTTTCTACGACGGCCGTGCAACGTATAACTCGGGATACTTCGACA
>CAZMTY010000028.1:19961-22736 GCA_964569595.1 uncultured Muribaculaceae bacterium | reverse complement strand
GCCGTTGCAAATATATATAATTTATATAGTATTTTGCAATACAAGGTACTAAATTCAACACAAAATCTTGGATTTCTCCGCCCAGTCCGGAACTTTGTGAATTGGGGCAGAACTTTGTCGAATCAGGGGCGGAGCTTGTCGGATTAAGGATAGAACTTTGTCGGAATTGAAATCCGCAGGCTTCCGAATCGCGCCGCAATATATTGAGTCTCAAATTTTTCGGGTTGCAGAGAAGCCGGGTCACGGGAAGGAATGTTCGGAAATTACGAAACAGTTTCTAACTTTGCGGCTTATAAATTATTTCGGCGGAGGAGAATATGTATAGAATTTTGGCCAAGGAGATGCTGACTCCCAACATCTGCAGAATGAAGGTAGAGGCTCCGCTGCTTGCCCGCTCGGCCCGTCCGGGTCAGTTCCTCATAGTGCGCGACAATGAGTTTGGGGAGAGGATACCCCTCACAATCAGCGACTATGACGGGGAGGAAGGCAGCGTCACCCTCGTCATTCAGAGCATAGGTGTATCCACCCGCGACATCGTTTCATACAATGCCGGAGAATATCTGGCCGATGTGAGCGGCCCTCTCGGACAGCCCTCGGATTTCGTGGACATGCCCGCGGAGGAACTGGCTGCCCAGCGCTATATTTTCGTTGCAGGCGGTGTGGGTACGGCCCCGGTATATCCTCAGGCACAGTGGCTTCACTCCCGCGGAATCCCTGTTGATGTCATTATAGGCGCAAAAACGAAGGAGTTGCTGATATACACCGACGAGATGCGCGGGGCGTGCGACAATCTTTTCATCTGCACGGACGACGGCTCCGAAGGCTACCACGGCATGGTTACCGGATTGCTCGAAAAGCTCGTGGCCGGGGAGGGACGCAGCTATACCCGTGTGGTGGCCATAGGTCCCATGGTCATGATGAAATTCACTTGTCTGACAGCGAGGAAGCTCGGCCTGCCTGTAACCGTCAGCCTGAATACCTTGATGGTGGACGGGACGGGAATGTGCGGAGCCTGCCGGGTGACTGTGGGCGGGGAGACGCGTTTCGCCTGCGTGGACGGCCCCGAATTCGACGGTTACGAGGTGGATTTCGATGAGGCGATACGCAGGCAGGGACAATACAGGACGGAGGAAAGTAGCGCCCTTGAGAGGCACAAATGCAGAATTGGGAGGAACGGATAATGGCCGACAGAATACCGAGAGTTCCGGTGCGCGAACAGGACGCGAAGGAGCGTGCGCACAATTTCGATGAAGTTTGTTACGGATACAATGAGGACGAGGCCTTTCTCGAGGCCACGCGTTGCCTGAACTGTAAGAAGCCCCGTTGTGTGTCCGCCTGTCCGGTCAATCTGGATATACCTGCGTTCATCTCGCGTGTGGCGGCCAGGGATGTGGAAGGAGCGGCCGGGGTGATTGCCAGGGATTCCTCGCTTCCGGCGGTCTGCGGGCGTGTATGTCCCCAGGAGACACAGTGCGAAGGCAGTTGCGTGCTCGGTATTAAGGGGGAGCCGGTGGCAATAGGCAAACTCGAGCGTTTCGTTGCGGACCATATTGCTGCCTGTAAATCTTCCCGGCCGTCAGCGGAGCCGCCCGGGTCCAACGGGCACAAGGTGGCTATAGTCGGTTCGGGCCCCGCCGGTCTCGCCTGTGCGTATGACCTCGCGAAAGCCGGTTATGACGTCACCATATACGAGGCCCTGCACAAGGCGGGAGGCGTTCTTGTTTATGGCATCCCGGAGTTCAGGCTTCCCAAGGAGACAGTGCTCAAGGGCGAAATCGATGCGGTGCGCAGTCTCGGAGTGAAGATTGAGACCAACGTAATCATAGGCCGCACCATTACCGTGGACGGGCTGATGGACGGGCTGGGCTTCGATGCTGTGTTCATCGCTACGGGCGCAGGCACCCCGAAATTCATGGGCATACCCGGGGAAAACCTCTGTGGAGTGTTTTCGGCCAACGAATTCCTGACCAGGACTAACCTGATGAATGCCTACAGTGACGATTACCTCACGCCCATATACGCCGGACATCGCACTTGCGTGGTGGGAGGGGGAAATGTAGCCATGGATGCTGCCCGTACCGCGCTGAGGCTCGGAGCGGAAGTGCATATTGTCTACAGAAGGACGGAGGCCGAGCTGCCTGCACGTCGTGAGGAGATACATCATGCCGTCGAGGAGGGTATAGTTTTCAATATGCTCACCAATCCCGTTGAAATATTGGGCGACGAGAAGGGCTGGGTGCGTGGCCTGAGATGTATACGCATGGAGCTTGGAGATCCCGACGAGAGCGGCAGGCGCAGACCTGTGCCCGTTCCGGGGTCGGAATTTGAGATAGAGGCGGATGCCGTGATTATGGCCCTCGGGACTTCATCCAACCCGTTGATTCCCAGCACGACAAAGGGACTTGAGACCAACCGCAGGGGCTGCCTTGTGGCGGACGGGAACGGTGCGACGACCCGTCCGGGAGTGTTTGCGGGGGGAGATGTTGTGAGCGGTGCCGCTACGGTTATCCTGGCTATGGGTGCAGGAAGGACTGCTGCCGCTGCGATAGACCGCTATCTTAAAGGGAAGTTCCCGGAGATTCGGTGAAGCCGGGGCGGATCAAAAGCGACTTTTGACCTCTTTGCTGTCCGGTAAAATGTCGTCAGTGTCCGAAGTGCTTGCCGTGTCCTCCGTGTTCTCTGCATCCTCCGTGTCCCGCTGGCCGTTATCGTCCGGGTCGTCCGAGAGGTATTCCTTTCTGAACATATCGAGGAAAAGCAGGAAAAGTGACACGA
>CAZMTY010000028.1:0-19861 GCA_964569595.1 uncultured Muribaculaceae bacterium | reverse complement strand
TCCGAGAGGTATTCCTTTCTGAACATATCGAGGAAAAGCAGGAAAAGTGACACGAGCAGGGGCCCGAAGATTATGCCGATGAATCCGAAGAGTTGCAATCCTACAATCACTCCGAAAATCGTAATCAGGGGGTGGGTGTTGGCGAGACGTTTCTGCAGGATGAAGCGTATCAGGTTGTCGCTCTGCGAAATCAATATGGCTCCGTAAGCCAGCAGTCCCACGGCCGCTCCCCATTGGCCGAGCACCATGAAATATATCGACAGGGGCACCCAGACTATTCCTGTCCCCACCAGGGGAATGACTGAACACAGTCCGGTCACCAATGCTGCCAGACCGGCATTGGGAACATGGAAGATGATGTAGCCGATAAAGGCGATGATTCCCTGGATAATCGCCAGCAGGGGAATGCCGATAGCGTTGGACTTGACCATTATGTTGATTTTTTCCATGGTCTCCCGCTTGTTGACATTCTTCATAGGGATTATCGCGGCGAGATAGGCTTCCATGCTCCTGCCTCCGCTAAGCAGGAAGAACAGCAGGACTATGGCCACCACCAGGTTGATAAAGAATCCTCCGATGCCGTTGATTATGGATTGCGCTATGGCCGTAACCTTGCTCCCCAGGACGCTCAGGACCTCCTGCGATACGAGGTCTATTCCGAATTTTTCCTTGATGATGTTGAGGGCCTGGACGGCGGGGGCTACGATGGAATTGAAGTCGAGGTCGGGCAATTCGAGCCGGTCAATCACGAGCCAGCATATCAGCGACAGGGGAATGATTATGAACAGCACCACGGAGCAGACGACGATTGTGGTTGCCAGCGTGGGTCTTTTCAGTTTTTCGGCGAGACGGAAGGTGGGCTTTCTGAGAAGTATGTAGAACGTGAACGCCGCGAGGGCTCCGCTCAGGTAGGGTCTGGCCTGCCGGAAGAGTATGATTCCGAGAATGATAATCAGGGCTACCAGACTGTATTTCCATATCCTTTCCTTGGTGCTGTTGTTCGCCATAATTGAATTTCTGAAACGCTGTAAGTGCAAAATTACGTAATTAGTCCGGTTCGGTGAACTAATTTTACTTTGTGCCTGTATTCAAGATTCGGTCCCGGCTGTAAATCCGGCCAGAGAATATGTCATATCATAAACCGCTCTAAAGTGACAAGCTGTTTTAGGAAAAGTCAGATGCTGAAGGTTTCTTTCTGATTTCGTAGGATAATTTTGCAGGGGAATTTGGATATAGTAACAAAAACGCTACTTTCGTATGGTTGAAGTTCTACTATATGAGAACATCGTAACTCAGGAAAATGCTGAGGTGATACGGATGTTACTTTGTAAGTCATGGGGGACGGCACGACAGGTGGTATTCTCCTATTACTGGAAACAAATTCTCGGTCCCTCGGCATGATGCCCAGGAAATCCCTGATGGAACTCTGGCGGCAATCAAGAAACAGGCAGGAATTAATGAATAGCACTTTAATTTTGAATGCAATGAAAATAACAGGGATAATAGAAAAGGGAAGAGACGGGCTGTATTCAGTCCGTTCAGAACAGCATTTCGGGAGCAATTTTTTCGGAGGTTACGGGGAAACGGTAACTATTGCCAAAGAGGATTTTATTGAAAGTGTGCAGGAAGCGTTTCAGGATGCTGTTGCAGAAGATTTGGAGGGAGTCAATGATTATGAAATAATGTTCAAATATGACCTCCCTTCTTTTTTGGGTGATTTTGATTTCATTAATGCCAGCAAGTTTGCCCGGTATGCCGGAATAAATGAAAGCAAGATGAGGCAGTACAAGAGCGGTACTGCATATCCCGGGGAAAGGACGACAAAAAGGATTATGGACGCGATACGCAGAATAGGCGCCGAGTTCAGTTCGGTTTCTCTGTAATCAGAATCTGTGATTCCGGCGCGACTCGAACGCGCGACCCACAGCTTAGAAGGCTGTTGCTCTATCCAACTGAGCTACGGAACCATACCCTCCCGGCTGACCTGGCAGCCGCAGAAAGGACTGCAAAGATACACAAAATACTTTACAACTTTCCCGTTTCGGACAAAAAACCGCAAGTCACAAAACCTGAGTTGCACGAAACCAAGCCGGAAAAACCGCAAGCTGCAAAAAGCAGGGCCGCAAGAAACCTATGCCCTCCTCCGTCTTGCCCCGAGGGCGAAATACGAAATAATTCCCAGAACGATGACCACCACCGCATGAAGCTCATGGTTCAGCGTGGCGGCGAGTATGCCCGTATCCCAATCCGCCCCGTACAGCGACTGCAGACAGAGAGCCACGAGATAATGGTACGCCCCTATTCCTCCGGGCACGGGTATGACCGAAGCTATATTCCCCACTGACGAAATGAACAGCGCATCAACCGGGCTCAAATGGGAAAGCGCGGGCACCGAAAGCAGCACCGAATACGTCATCAGCGTGTACATTGCCCATATCCCCACGGTGTACAGCACGAAACTCCACTTGTTGCGCACCCCCGTGAAACTGCTTATCCCCCTCCACAGTCCTGCCACCGCCGAGACTGTCTTCCTGCATACCCCGCTGCTGTTTCTGAAACGGTAGACCACCCATACGAGCAGCGCCGCTATGGCCACGGGAACCGCAACCCACCACAAGGACACTGTAGTACTCCCCGTCAGCGGAAGCCATATATTTTCGATAAAGAATGCCCCGAAACTGTTCCATTTCAGGGAGAGGGCGATGATAAACAGCAGCCCCACCGCAAGTATATCCCAGGCCCTTTCGCTGACTATGGTGCCGAGAGCCTTGTCATACCCCATGCGCTTCGACGAAATGTAGCCGCAGCGCACGAACTCCCCGGCACCCGGCAGCACCACATTGACCATGTTGCCTATATTCGCGGAATCCCAGGCATCCAAACGCCGCACCCCGGAATCGAGAGTCAGCATCATGGCCCTCCAGCGTTCCTCCCTGAACACAAGGGCGACCACGGAGGCAGCTATGAAAATGATGAAATATCCCCACGAAGTCTCCCTCAGACCGCCGAGGAACGCGCCCCAGTCCACTTTCCTGAAGGCAAAATACACGAGAACTGCTGCCAGAAGCAATGACAGCAGATATTTTATCGTATTTGCAGCCTTTTTGTCCATTTTTTGCACAAGCCCGGAAACGCCGGCGGTTCGCGAATTTACGATAAAATATATTATTTTTGTACTCTTATGAAATCAATACTTGGTATAGGTAACGCCCTGACTGACATTCTGGCCGTATTGCCGGACGATTCCCTGTTGAATACTTTTCATCTTCCCAAAGGAAGCATGCAGCACGTGGACATGGAAACGGGCGAAGGCATCTGGGCCGCGCTCAAACCCCTCGGAGTCAAGTACGTAGCGGGGGGTTCCGCCGCCAACACCATCACCTGCACCTCCATACTCGAAATGCCCTCGGCCTTCATAGGCAAGATAGGCGACGACGAACTCGGCAGACTGTTCAAAAAAGACCAGGAACAGTACGGCGTCAGGACGACCCTGCTGAAAAGCTCCAAGGCGAGCGGACGTTCCATGGTCTTCGTCAGCGGAGGAAATGCCGAAAGGACCTTTGCCGTATATCTCGGAGCGGCGCTCGACCTGGTTCCGGAGGATCTCGACCCCGAATGGTTCAAGGGATATGACTATTTCCATATCGAAGGCTATCTCGTACAGAACCAGTCGCTTGTGCGCAAGGCAGTGGAATACGCCAAGGCGGCCGGATGTGTGATTTCCATAGACATGGCCTCCTACAATGTGGTCGAGTCCAACTTCGCCTTCCTGCACGATATAGTGGAGAAATATGTGGACATAGTCTTTGCCAACGAAACGGAGTCCAAGGCCTTTACCAAGATAGACAATCCCCGGGAAGCCCTCGACGAGATTGCCCGCGTATGCAAGATTGCCGTGGTGAAGATAGGCAAGGACGGCAGCTGGATAAAGTCCGGAGACGAGTGCCACTTCATTCCCGCCTGGCCCGCAGACACCGTCGATGCCACTGGTGCCGGTGATACTTACGCGGCCGGTTTCTTCTACGCCCATTCCCTCGGGCTGCCGCTGAAGACCTGCGGAGAAGCAGGTTCGATTATAGCCGCAAAGGTGGTGGAGGTCATAGGCACGAAGATAGACAGCCGCCGCTGGGAGGATGCAAAACGTGAACTGGACGAGCTTATCTCGGCATTTCAGAAATGAAAGGACTTCTCAGATACATTCTCAGGCGTTTTGCTCTGCGTAAATATGCTTCCACGGCGGAGCGGGGGCTTATGCCTCTGTCGGAAGTGAAGTCTGCTGCGGTTTTCATCAACGCCGGGGAGCCTCAGGCTGCCGAAGCGGCCGAAGCGGTGAGAAAGTTTTTCGGGGCTGCCCGCATTCCCGTGATGATTCTCAGTCCAAAGCAGGAAGAACTGAACTTCGCACTCTACATGAAGCCGGAGTTCAGATGTCCCGAGGGCAAGGCGAGGGAGGAGGACCTTTTCATCTCCCTGGCCTCCGACCGTGAATGTTTCGCGGCTGAATTCGAGAGCGCATGCAGTCCCGCCCGTTTCAAGGTCGGCCGGCTGGACTATAAACGCATGGTTCCGTTTGACCTGACCGTATATCCCGAGAAGGACGGGGAGAGCGGACAGGCTGCGATATTTGAAGTAATGAAGGAGTATCTGTTGAAGATAAGATAAGAGGATTCGGATGTACGGAGCCGGAGTCCTGAAGCGGACGGGCGGGGGATTGCGAAGCCAGAATGCCGGTTATAAATTAAATTCAAACTGATTACAGTTCATCGAACTGAGCTTAGGATGGGAAAGACGAATAAATATATGATGGTCGGCCTTAAAGGGATAGGTATGGGAGCGGCCGATGTCATCCCCGGAGTGTCCGGCGGAACCATTGCCTTCATGACAGGCATCTACGAGGAACTTGTCGGATCTATCAATTCTATCAACATGACTTCGGTCAAGCTGCTCTTCAAGGGGAGGTTGGCGGAATTCTGGAAGGCAATCAACGGGAATTTCCTCGTCTCGCTCGTGCTTGGAATCCTGATAAGCATACTTTCACTCGCGAAACTGATGACCTATCTGCTGAACTGTTGGCCGGTTCCGACCTGGGCCTTCTTTTTCGGCCTCATAGTAGCGTCATCAGTATTCATACTCAAGGACGTAAAACAGTGGAAACTGAAGGATGTCCTGACCACGGCGTTAGGTATCATACTCGGCGTGGTGGTCTGCAATCTTTCGCCCACCGAGACACCCGACGGCCTCTGGTTCATCTTCCTGTCCGGAGCCATAGCAATCTGCGCAATGATACTTCCCGGCATCAGCGGCAGTTTCATCCTGCTGATTCTCGGCAAATACGAGTTCATGCTCGCCACACTTGCCAAAATTATCGGGGGAGGGGGAGTGCTGAAAGATTTCCTGATACTGATAGTCTTTATCCTCGGAGCACTGACAGGCATACTTGCTTTCTCCAAGTTCCTGCACTGGCTGCTGGCCCATTACCATAGGCCTACCCTGCTTGTCCTGGTCGGTTTTATAATAGGCTCGCTCGTGAAGGTATGGCCTTGGAGCGACATGGCAGTGGTTGCGGAGGCCCAGCTGCTGAGAGGGGAGTCCATAGCGGAGATTGACATGCAGATTCCGGCGGCAATCATCTGTTGCGTCGCGGGTGCGGCCCTCGTTACGGTACTCGAGCTCCTGTCCATGCGCAAATCCCGCAGGTAGGAAGCCATACTGCCGGAGCCGGGAAGTTTCTGAGTCCAGCTTCCCGCAGAGCCTTGAACCCTATCTCAGCACCAGTTCCACGGGGCAGTGGTCCGAGCCGAGGATTCCGTTGTGGATGTCGGTGGATTCTATCCTGTCCTTGAGACCGTCGGAGACGAGGAAATAGTCTATACGCCACCCCACGTTTCTCTGGCGTGCCGCCATCCTGTATGACCACCACGAATATTTCGCCTCCCCGGGGTGCTGCCACCTCCAGCTGTCGCAGAATCCCGCGGCGAGAAGTTCGCTCATCTTTCCGCGTTCCTCATCCGAGAAGCCGGCATTGAAGTGATTGGTGGCGGGATTCTTCAGGTCTATCTCCTCATGCGCCACGTTCATATCGCCGCAGACGACCACTCCCTTGGTCCGCGCGAGACGCACAAGATAGTCGCGGAAGGCATCTTCCCAATCCATGCGGTAGCCGAGCCGCTTCAGCCCGTCCTGGGAATTGGGGGTGTAGACATTCACGAGATAGAAATCTCCGGTGTCGAGGGTGATGACCCTGCCTTCACGGTCATGTTCCTCCACGCCTATGCCGCAACTTGCCGATACAACAGGCTTGCGCGTAAAGATGCAGGTCCCGGAATAGCCCTTCTTTTCGGCGTAATTCCAGTATGAGTCATATCCTTCGAATGCGAGATTTATCTGTCCCTCCTGCAACTTCGTTTCCTGCAGGCAGAAAAAATCGGCATCCAGGGCCCTGAATACATCAGCGAAGCCCTTGCCGACCACGGCCCTGAGACCGTTTACGTTCCAGCTTATCAGTTTCATGCCCAAAAATAAGCCAAATCTCCGATATATACGGGACCGGCGGGGGTTTCGAGGCGAATTAATTACTACATTTGAAGTCTGACTATTGACAAGCTTCAAATTATTCACGTACAGCAATGAGAGATTTCAGAATTACCAATACCCTCACCCACAGAAAGGAACTTTTTGTGCCGGTCAATCCCGGCCATGTGGGCATGTATGTCTGCGGTCCCACTGTCTACGGCGATGCCCACCTCGGACATGCCCGTCCCGGAATCACCTACGACGTGCTTTTCAAGTTCCTGAGACATCTCGGCTACAAGGTGCGCTATGTGCGCAATATCACTGACGTGGGACACCTCGAACACGATGCCGATGAGGGCGAGGACAAGATTGCACGCAAGGCAAGGCTCGAACTGCTCGAACCCATGGAGGTGGTCCAGATGTACACCCTTAGGTATCATGAAGCCATGCGCCTTCTCAACGTCGCCCCGCCTTCGATAGAACCGCGGGCCTCGGGCCACGTAATAGAGCAGATAGAGGCGGTCAGGAAGATACTTGAGGCCGGCTATGCCTACGAAAGCAACGGCAGCGTCTACTTCGACGTCGAGAAATACAACCGGGACCACCATTACGGGGTACTCTCGGGACGCAATCTCAATGACACTCTCGAAGGGACACGCAGTCTCGACGGGCAGTCCGACAAGAAACAGCCCTACGATTTCGCGCTGTGGAAGAAAGCTGAACCCGGACATATCATGCGCTGGCCCTCTCCGTGGGGCGAAGGCTTCCCCGGCTGGCATCTCGAATGCTCGGTGATGGGCGAGAAGTACCTTGGGAACGAGTTCGATATTCACGGCGGCGGCATGGATCTGCTCTTCCCCCACCACGAGTGCGAGATTGCGCAGAACCAGGCTTCACGAGGCACCTCGGGAGTACGTTACTGGGTCCACAACAATATGATAACCATCAACGGCCAGAAGATGGGCAAGTCGTTGGGCAACTTCATCACCCTGCCCCAGCTTTTCAGCGGTGACCACCCCGTTCTTGCGCAGGCATATTCGCCCATGACCATACGCTTTTTCATCCTCCAGGCACACTACAGGGGGACTCTCGACTTCTCCAACGAGGCCCTGCAGGCGGCAGAGAAGGGTCTGAAGCGCATCATGCAGGCTGCACGCGACCTTTACGCCATGGCCGGGAGGAACCTGCCTTCATGGCCCTACGGCGAGGAAAGGATAGGCACGGCTCCGGAGACTTGCAACGGCTGCTCGGACGCGGTGAAGGCCGTATTTGACGGGATATATGACGCGCTGTGCGACGATATGAACACTCCCGTAGCCCTTTCACACATAAGCGAGGCCGTGAGGCTGATCAACTGCGCCAAGGCCGGCCAGCTCAGTTTTAGCCAGGCCGAGTTGGACACGCTCACGGACATATTTGACAACATAGTCTTCGGTGTGCTCGGGTTCAAGGATGAGGAAGTGGCGGAAGGCAGCGCCGGCAAGATAATAGACGGACTTATGGAAATGGTCATAGAGCGGAGGGCGGCAGCCAAGGCCGCGAAGGACTGGACGACCTCCGACCGTATCCGCGATGCCCTCAAGACCCTCGGCATACAGCTAAAGGATACCAAGGAAGGGACGGAGTGGAGCATTGCCTCCAAGGATTAGCGCCTGGTTTTCACTGCCGAAAATTCGGACAGCAATGATTCACAAACAACAAGAGAGGGGCGGATTAAACCCCTCTCTATTCTTATTCTGTCCTGAAACTGTCCGCTGAAATCGCAGCAACCGCTCTACATTGCAAGAGAAACGGAAACCGGCAGGACGGACAGCACCTGGAAACTAAAGGTCATTGAGTTCCTGCGTAAGCTCGTCCGTGCGCTCCACGATTATATCCTGGTAGGACTTGAGTCCCGTACCGGCAGGAATCAGGTGGCCGCAGATGACGTTCTCCTTCAGACCTTCGAGGTGGTCGACGCGTCCGCGTATCGCGGCTTCGCTGAGCACCTTGGTGGTTTCCTGGAAGGATGCTGCGGAGATGAAACTGTCGGTCTTGAGGGCCGCACGGGTGATTCCCTGAAGCACGAGCCTGGCCGTTGCGGGCCTTGTGGGACGTAACTCCATCACCTTCAGTCCCTGACGCTGGAGCGACGAGTTCTCTGCACGCATCTCGCGGGCGGTGACAATATTACCGTTGGAGTATTTCTGGGAGTCTCCGGAGGATACAACGACATACTTGCCATAGATATTGTCGTTCACATCCATGAACTTCCACTTGTCCACCATCTCCTCGTTGAGGAACTCCGTGTCGCCGGGGTTGGTAATCTCCACCTTGCGCATCATCTGGCGTACGATAATCTCGAAGTGCTTGTCGTTAATCTTCACGCCCTGCAGACGGTACACCGCCTGGACTTCGTTGACTATGTACTCCTGAGCCCTTACGGGACCGAGGATGTTCAGGATGTCGGAAGGTGAAATTCCACCGTCGGAAAGTCTCGAACCGGCCTTCACGTAGTCATTCTCCTGCACGAGTATCTGTCGGGTGAGGGGCACGAGGTAGTGCTTCTCCACTCCGTACTTGTCCTGAACGATGATTTCGCGATTACCTCTCTTGACCTTGCCCATGATGACTTCGCCGTTGATTTCAGACAATATGGCGGGGCTGGACGGGTTGCGGGCCTCGAAGAGCTCGGTAACCCTGGGCAGACCTCCGGTAATATCGCTGGCCTTTCCGACCGCACGGGGAATCTTCATGAGTATGTCGCCGACCTTTACCTTGTCGCCGTCCTCTGCCGTGAGGTGGGCGCCCACGGGCAGGTTGTACTGCCTGAGGCTCTCGCCGTTCTCGTCGAGGATTACGATGGTAGGCGTCTTGGTCCTGTCCTTGGACTCGATTATAACCCTGTCGATGATGCTTGAGAACTCATCGGCGCTCTCCTTGCGGAAGGTGACGCCCTCTATCATGTTCTCGAAGTGGAGTGTACCCGAAGTCTCCACGATGGTGGTAGCGTTGTAGGGGTCCCATGAGCATATCATGTCGCCCTTCATCACCTTATCACCGTTGCCCTTGTAAAGCACGGCTCCGTAGGGAACATCGTACTGGGAGAAGGTAATTCCCGTATTCTCGTCCACGATACGCAACTCGGTCATACGGCTGACAACCACGTTCTCTATCTTCCCGTCGTCGGTAACCCTCTCGATAGTACGCAGTTCCTCGAAGTTGAGGACTCCGTCGTACTTCGACTCGATTGAAGAGTCGGTGGCCGATGAAGATGCCGTTCCACCTACGTGGAAGGTTCTCAGGGTCAGCTGGGTACCGGGCTCGCCGATTGACTGTGCGGCAATCACTCCGACTACCTCGCCCATTTCCACCATGCGGCTGGTCGCAAGATTGCGTCCGTAGCACTTGGCGCAGACACCCTTGCGGCTCTCACAGGTGAGCACTGAACGTATCTCCACCTGCTCGATGGGCAGAGAGTCGATGAGGTCGGCCTCCTTCTCGCGTATCTCCTCTCCCGCCTTGATGATGAGTTCTCCGGTCAGGGGGTTGAAGATGTCGTGTATGGAGGTGCGTCCGAGTATCCTCTCTCCGAGCGATTCCACCACCTCGTCCTTGTTCTTGATAGCCGTGGCTATCAGACCCCTGAGGGTTCCGCAGTCTTCCTCGGTGATGATCACATCGTGCGACACGTCCACGAGACGGCGGGTGAGATAACCGGCATCGGCTGTCTTCAGCGCGGTATCCGCAAGTCCCTTACGGGCTCCGTGGGTGGAGATGAAGTATTCGAGCACCGTCATTCCTTCCTTGAGGTTGGAGACGATAGGGTTTTCGATAATGTCGGCCTCGGATGCTCCGGCCTTCTGGGGTTTCGCCATAAGTCCGCGCATTCCGCAGAGCTGCTTGATCTGGGTGGTAGAGCCTCGGGCTCCGGAGTCCAGCATCATGAACACGGGGTTGAAGCCCTGCTGGTCGGCTGAAATCTGCTGGGTCACGATTCTGGTCAGCCTGTTGTCGACTGAAGACCAGAGGTCGATAACCTTGTTGTAACGCTCGTTATTGGTAATGAAACCGTTGTCGTAGTCCTCGCGTATGCTTGCAACCTGCTTGTACGCCTCTTCCACGAGGGTGTTCTTCTCCGCGGGTACAATCACGTCACCAAGGTTGAAGGAGATACCGGCGCGGAACGACTGCTCGTAACCGAGATTCTTGATGTCGTCAAGGAACTTCGCGGTGCGGGTCACACCGGTGTGCTTGATGACATCGGTGATAATCTTGCGCAGGGCCTTCTTGCCGAGCACCTCGTTCACGAAGGGAACCTCATCGGGGATGTACTGGTTCACGATTACACGGCCGGCGGTCGTGGCAACCATCTTCGTGCCCTTTGACGGATCGAACTTGTCCACGGGGATGCGCACGTTGATTTTGGCGTGCATGTCTATAGCCTTCTCGTTGTAGGCTACGATGACCTCCTCGGGGGCGTAGAAATTCTTGTTCTCTCCCTTGGCTCCGGGGCGAATCTTGGTTATATAGTACAGACCGAGCACCATGTCCTGCGAAGGCACCGTGATAGGCGCTCCGTTGGCGGGGTTCAGAATGTTGTGCGAGCCGAGCATCAGCAGCTGTGCCTCCATGATGGCCGCATTGCCGAGAGGGAGGTGGACTGCCATCTGGTCACCGTCGAAGTCGGCGTTGAAAGCCGTACAGGCGAGAGGATGCAGCTGTATGGCCTTGCCCTCTATCATTCGGGGCTGGAAGGCCTGGATGCCGAGCCTGTGAAGGGTGGGCGCACGGTTCAGCAGCACGGGGTGACCCGTCATCACGTTCTCGAGAATGTCGAAGATTACAGGGTCCTTGCGGTCCACAATCTTCTTGGCCGACTTCACGGTCTTCACTATGCCGCGCTCAATGAGCTTGCGTATGATGAAAGGCTTGTAGAGCTCGGCCGCCATGAACTTGGGAAGTCCGCATTCGTGCATGTTCAGCTCGGGACCTACCACGATTACGGAACGTGCGGAATAGTCCACACGCTTTCCGAGGAGGTTCTGACGGAAGCGTCCCTGCTTTCCCTTGAGTGAATCGGAGAGCGACTTGAGCGCCCTGTTGGATTCGCTCTTGACGGCAGAGGACTTCTTGGAGTTGTCGAACAGCGAGTCAACGGCCTCCTGGAGCATTCTCTTCTCGTTGCGGAGTATGACTTCGGGAGCCTTTATCTCTATGAGCCTCTTGAGGCGGTTGTTACGTATGATAACCCTGCGGTACAGGTCGTTGAGGTCTGAGGTCGCGAAACGTCCTCCGTCGAGGGGAACGAGGGGCCTGAGGTCGGGCGGAATCACCGGGATGACCTTCATAATCATCCACTCGGGACGGTTCTTGCCCTTTGACTCCTGGAACCACTTCACTACCTGCAGCCTCTTGAGCAGTTCGGTCTTGCGCTGCTGGGAAGTCTCCACGAGCATCCTTGAACGCAGTTCCTTGCCGAGCTCGTCCACATCTATCTCTGCAAGCAGGTCATATATGCCCTCCGCGCCCATCTTCGCGATGAACTTGTCAGGGTCCGAATCGGGAAGGTTGGAGTTGCCGGGAACGTGGGCGAGGGTGTCGAGGTATTCGTCCTCGGACAGCAGGGCCATTTTTTCCACGTCGGCCGCACCGGGCTTCACCACTATGTATTTCTCATAGTAGATGACTGATTCCAGCTTCTTCGCGGGCAGTCCGAGAAGGGAGGAAATCTTGTTGGGCGCAGACTTGAAGTACCAGACGTGGGCCACGGGCACGGTGAGAGTGATGTGTCCCATCCTCTCGCGGCGGACCTTCTTCTCGGTAACTTCCACCTTACACCTGTCGCAGGTGATACCGCGGTAGCGTATCCTCTTGTACTTTCCGCAGTAGCATTCGTAGTCCTTGGTGGGACCGAAAATCTTCTCGCAGAAAAGACCGTCGCGCTCCGGCTTGTAGGTCCTGTAGTTCACGGTTTCGGGCTTGAGTACCTCACCGCAGGAACGGGCCTGGATATCATCCGAAGAAGCCAGGGAAATGCTGATAGTCTGGAAGTTGCTCTTTATCTTGTTCTCTCTGTTATTGAAAGTAGGCATAATCCTTATCGTTCAATCAAATTATTCCAGTGTCACCTTGAGACCGAGTCCGCGCAACTCGTGCAGCAGCACGTTGAGAGACTCCGGTATGCCTGCGGGAGGAATGGGGTCTCCCTTGACTATGGCCTCGTAAGTCTTGGACCTTCCGGTCACATCGTCGGACTTGACCGTAAGAATCTCCTGAAGGGCGTTGGCTGCACCGAAGGCCTCGAGCGCCCACACCTCCATTTCTCCGAAACGCTGTCCTCCGAACTGGGACTTGCCTCCGAGAGGCTGCTGGGTGATGAGGGAGTAGGGACCGATAGACCTTGCGTGCATCTTGTCGTCTACCATGTGGCCGAGCTTGATCATGTAAATCACGCCCACGGTAGCGGCCTGGTCGAAGTAGTCGCCCGTGCCGCCGTCACGCAGACGGGTCTTGCCGAACTTCGGAACTCCCGCCTTGTCGGTGTATTCACATATCTGCTCTATGCTGGCACCGTCGAAGATAGGGGTGCTGAACTTGATTCCGAGCTTTGCTCCGGCCCATCCGAGCACGGTCTCGTAAATCTGGCCGAGGTTCATACGTGAAGGCACGCCGAGGGGGTTGAGAACAATGTCCACAGGTGTGCCGTCCTCAAGGAAGGGCATGTCCTCGCGGCGTACTATCTTGGCCACTATACCCTTGTTTCCGTGACGTCCGGCCATCTTGTCTCCCACGGTGATTTTGCGCTTCTTCGCGATGTAGACCTTGGCTATCTGCATCACTCCGTTGGGCAACTCGTCGCCTACCTTGATTGTATCCATCTCGCGGCGGCATATCGCCTGCTCGGTCTTGAGCGCTATGCAGTAGTTGTTGATAAGGTCGCGGACAAGCACGTTGGTGTCCTTGTCGGTAGTCCACTCGTTGGAGTTGACGTTGTTGAAGTCTTCAATGCTCTTCAGAATTTCGGGCGTAATCTTCTTGTCCTTGGCAAGAATCTCCACTCCGTAAAGGTCGGTGATGCCCGCGCTCTTCTTGTTCTTGGTCAGAACGATGAGCTTCTGCATGAATTCATTGTAGAGCTTCTCGGTCTTGCGGTCGGATTCAGCCTGACGCATGTCCAGACGGGATTTCTGCTCGTTCCTTGAGGCTGCCTTCTTGCCGGTGTCCTTGGAGAGCTTGGTGTAGAGGGCGGTCTTGATGACGGTTCCGCTCAGGGAAGGATTGGCCTTGAGCGAAGCGTCCTTGACGTCTCCGGCCTTGTCGCCGAAGATAGCCTTGAGCAGCTTCTCCTCGGGTGAGGGGTCACTCTCTCCCTTGGGAGTGATTTTGCCTATCATGATGTCGCCCGGCTCGATATGGGCTCCGACGCGAACGATACCGTTCTCGGCGAGGTCCTTGGTGGCATCCTCGCTTACGTTGGGTATGTCGGACGTCAGCTCCTCCATTCCGCGCTTGGTGTCACGAACTTCGGTAAGATATTCGTCCACATGCACTGAGGTGAGCACGTCCCACTTCACCATCTCCTCGGAGAGGACTATTGCGTCCTCGTAGTTGTAACCCTTCCAGGGCATGAAGGCCACCATGAGGTTGCGGCCGAGCGCGAGTTCTCCGTTCTCGGTAGCGTAGCCCCCGGTCAGTACCTGTCCCTTCTCCACCTTGTCACCCTTTCTTACGATAGGGGTCAGGGTTATGGTAGTGCTCTGGTTGGTCCTGCGGTAGATAGGCAGTTTGTATATCGTTTCCTCGGGCGCGAAGCTTACGAACTTCTCGTTTTCGGTACGGTCATAGCGTACGTGTATCTCGTTGGCATCCACGTAGGTAATCTCGCCGCTGCGCTCGGCCACGTACTGGGTGCGGGAGTCGATGCAGGCCCTTTCCTCCAGTCCGGTACCCACGATGGGGGCTTCGGGTCTGAGGAGGGGAACGGACTGACGCATCATGTTGGCTCCCATGAGTGCCCTGTGCGCGTCATCGTGCTCAAGGAAGGGAATCAGGGAAGCGGCCACCGAAGCCATCTGGTTGGGCGCCACGTCCATATAGTCCACCTGGTCCTTCGTAACTACGGGGAAGTCGGCCTCGAGGCGGCACTGAATCCTGTCCTCGAGAATGTTGCCCTCCTCGTCCATTTTCACGTTGGCGAGGGAAACGAGCTTGTTCTCTTCCTCCTCTGCGCTCATGTAATTGCAGCCTTCGGGAGAAAGGTCTACCTTGCCGTTCTTCACATCTCGGTAGGGAGTCTCGATGAAGCCGAGGTCGTCAATGCGGGCATAAACGCAGAGTGACGAAATCAGACCGATGTTGGGTCCTTCCGGAGACTCGATGGGGCAGAGGCGTCCGTAATGGGTGTAGTGTACGTCCCTGACCTCGAACCCTGCCCTGTCGCGGCTCAGACCTCCGGGTCCGAGGGCTGACAGACGGCGCTTGTGGGTGATTTCGGCAAGAGGATTGGTCTGGTCCATGAACTGGGACAGCTGGCTCGTTCCGAAGAAGGAGTTGATCATCGACGACAGGGTCTTGGCGTTGATGAGGTCTATGGGATTGAACTGCTCGCTGTCGCGCACGTTCATCCTCTCCCTTATGGTACGGGCCATACGGCTGAGTCCCACGCTGAACTGGTTGGCAAGCTGCTCGCCGACTGTGCGCACCCTGCGGTTGGACAGGTGGTCGATGTCGTCGACAGTCGCCCTTGAGTTAATCAGCTGGATCAGATATTTGATTATCTCTATAATGTCGGTATTGGTCAGCACGCTCACGTGAGGGTCAATCGAAAGATTGAGCTTCTTGTTCAGGCGGTAGCGGCCGACATTGCCGAGGTCATATCTCTTTTCCGAGAAGAAGAGCTTGTCGATTACATCCCTTGCGGTACTCTCATCGGGCGGTTCCGAATTGCGCAGCTGCTTGTAAATGTAATTGATAGCCTCTATCTCCGTGTTGGTGGGGTCTTTCTGGAGGGTGTTGAAGATTATGGCGTATTCGTTGGACCCGACTTCGTCCTTCTGCAGGAGGATGGACTTCTCGTCCGTGTCGAGTATGGCTGAAATGGTGTCGTCGTCGAGGAATTCGCCCCTCTTGACGATGATTTCTATACGCTCTACAGGCGTCACCTCTCCGGTATCCTCATCTATGAAGTCCTCGAATTTGGTCTTGAGCACGTTGTTGGCGAGCTTGCGACCCTTGTTGGCTTCAAGTTCGTTTTCGGTTACGGGGATTTCGTCCGCAAGGTCGAAGATTCCGATGATGTCCTTGTCGGAATTGAATCCCATCGCCCTGAGCAAGGTGGTGACCGGAAGTTTCTTCTTTCGGTCGATGTAGGCATACATCACGTTGTTTATGTCAGTGGCGAACTCTATCCACGAGCCCTTGAAGGGGATAATACGTGCAGAATAGAGCTTGGTTCCGTTGGCATGCATGCTCTGGTCGAAGAACACACCCGGTGACCTGTGCAGCTGGGATACGATGATGCGCTCTGAACCGTTGATGACGAAGGTTCCGGCCGGCGTCATGTAGGGGATATTGCCGAGGTACACGTCCTGCACTCTGGTGTCGAAGTCTTCGTGGTCAGGGTCGGTGCAGGAAAGACGGAGTTTGGCCTTGAGGGGAACATTGTAGGTCAGACCCCTTTCGAGACACTCTTCAATCGAGTATTTGGGCGGGTCTATGAAATAGTCGATGAATTCGAGCTTGTAGTTGTTCCTCGTGTCCTCAATGGGGAAAATTTCCTGAAATACCTTGAAAAGGCCTTCGTTCTTCCTGTTCTCCGGCGTCGTCTCGAGCTGGAAGAAGTCCTTGAAAGACTTCAACTGCACTTCCAGAAGATCAGGATATTCCAAAATCCTGGAAGTAGCAAAATTTATTCGCTTGTTTGTGGTCTTTATTGACATATTCTGCCTTTGGAAATGAGAAAATTTCAAATACGGAAAAAAGGTTTAGAGCCTATTACCCCTGGCTCTAAACCTGTTTGTCCCCTGAAGCAGGGAGAGGGAAATTATTTAACTTCAACCTCAGCACCGGCATCCTCAAGAGCTGCCTTGAGAGCCTCTGCTTCTGCCTTGGAAATTTTCTCTTTCACTGTTGCAGGAGCTCCGTCTACAAGATCCTTGGCTTCTTTAAGTCCGATTCCGAGCTCATTCTTAACGACCTTGATGACGTTAAGCTTAGCCTGGCCGGCCGAAGTGAGAATTACATCGAATTCGGTCTGCTCTGCAGGAGCCTCTGCTCCGCTGCCTGAATCACTTACTACAACTGCAGCAGCTGCAGGCTCAATACCATATTCTTCCTTGAGAACTTTTGCAAGTTCCTGAACATCTTTCACAGAAAGGCTTACCAACTCTTCTGCGAGGGCTTTTACGTCTGCCATAATTATATTCTACTTTTAAATTGTTAATATTATTCTTATTCTGCTGCTTCAGCTGAAGCTTCACCTGCGCCTGCCTCTGCGCTCGCCTCGGCGGCCGGGGTCTCTATGCGCGAACCGATTTTTTCGTCATCGGCCTTGCCTTCCGCTGCGTTCTGCAGGGCGGAGAGTACGTTGCGTGCGGGGCTCTGGAGGAGTCCGATGATGTCTCCGATGAGTTCTTCCCTCGTCTTGATAGCTGCGAGCTGCTCGAGCTTGTCCTCACCTATGAAGGCGCAGTCCTGTACGAAAGCACCCTTCACTACGGGCTTGGTGAAACCTTCCTTCTGGAGTTTCTTGATGATTCTCGCAGGAGCGGCGGGGGAATTGGCCTCCGTGTACATGATGGCGGTGTTGCCGACGAGTGTCACTTCCAGAGAGCGTACATCCTCATTTTCCATACCCTTGAGCACATGGGCAAACAGGGTGTTCTTGACCACAGTGAGAGTTACTCCGGCGTTGAAGCACTCCCTGCGGAGTTTGTTTGTCTGTCCAGCATTCAGGCCTGCAATATCCGTGATGTAGAAGTTGGGATACTGGCTGAGCTGCGCTGAGATGCTTTCAATAATCTGACCTTTAAGTTCCTTTTTCATTGTATTGAATTTTTACTCAGCACTGTTGAGAAATGCCTTGAGATCAATCTTAATACCGGGGCTCATGGTCGAGCACAGTGACGAGCTGATCATGTAGGTTCCCTTCAATGTCTGGGGTTTCAGTTTGACGATGGCGTTCAGCACTTCGGCAGCATTGTCGTAGAGCTGTTCGGGTGCAAACGAAACCTTTCCTATAGGAGTGTGGATAATTCCGGTCTTGTCTACCTTGAAGTCAATCTTACCGCTCTTGGATGCCTTTACGGCGTTTCCTATTTCCATGGTTACGGTTCCGGTCTTGGGGTTGGGCATCAGACCGCGGGGGCCGAGTATCTTTCCGAGGATACCTATTTTCGCCATCACCGTGGGGGTGCAGACGATAACGTCAACATCGGTCCAGCCTCCCTTTATCTTCTCGATATATTCGTCAAGTCCTACGTAATCGGCTCCTGCTTCCCTAGCCTCGTTCTCCTTGTCGGGAGTGCAGAGTGCGAGCACCCTTACCTCCTTTCCGGTTCCGTGGGGAAGTGTGGCGACGCCGCGAATCATCTGGTTTGCCTTGCGCGGGTCAACTCCGAGGTTTACGGAAAGTTCCACGGTCGAGTCAAACTTGGTATAGGTGATATCCTTTACGGTCCGGCACGCCTCAAGAAGTGTGTACAGTTTCTGGGAGTCGTACTTCTCCGCAACTGCTTTCTGGTTTTTTGTCAACTTGCTCATAGTCCGTGGTGGATTAAACGTTCTCGGGGAATTCTCCGCTTACGGTGATACCCATGCTTCGTGCGGTGCCTGCTACCATACGCATGGCGGATGCGAGGGTAAAGCAGTTCAAGTCCTGCATCTTTCCCTCTGCGATAGTCTTTACCTGGTCCCAGGTAATGGATGCGACCTTCTTGCGGTTAGGCTCTCCGGACGCAGTGGTAATCTTGGCTGCTTCCTTGAGTGACACCGCTACAGGCGGCTGCTTTACTTCAAAGGTGAAGGATTTGTCAGAGTAGACAGTGATTACTACGGGGAGTATCTTGCCTGCCTGAGCCTGCGTGGCTGCATTGAAAGCCTTGCAGAAATCCATGATGTTCAAGCCTTTGGAACCGAGTGCCGGTCCTACCGGAGGTGCAGGGTTGGCAGCTCCGCCTTTAATCTGGAGCTTAATGAATCCGGTAACTTCTTTTGCCATAATTCTTGTTATTCTTTAGTTACTTGTGTAAAGCTGAGTTCTACCTGAGTCTTTCTTCCGAAAATCTCCACTATTACCTTTATTTTGCTTCTGTCCTCGAGGATGCTGTCCACGATGCCGGTGAACCCGCTGAAAGGGCCGCCGGTGATACGTACGGAATCCCCGATTTCGCAGTTGACCACTGTCTCCGCGGCGCTGTCGGCATTCTCATCCTGATTTCCGAGTATCGCCTGGACCTCTTCATCACGGAGGGGAACCGAAATCCTTTCAAACTGGGCGCCGTTGGCAGTTCTTTTCTCGGTAAGGAAACCTGACATGCCGGGGACGAGATTGCGGACAATGTTCTCGAGTCTCGGAGTGAGCTCGGCCTGGATAAGCACATAGCCCGGGAACAGAAGCTTGTCTACAGCCTTTCTCTTCCCGTTCTTGGTGACTATTTCCTTTTTGACAGGTACGAGCACCTGCCCGACCTGATCCTGAAGTCCGCTTCTCTCTATCTCTTTTTCGAGATATTCCTTGGCCTTCTTTTCCTTGCCGCCTGCCGTACGCAGAACGTACCATTTCATTTCGCCCATAGGAACAACTTGCGATTACAGAGTGTAAATGGCGGTCATCAGCGACTGGAACGCGAAGTCGATCACCCAGAGCATTGCTGCCAGGATGACTGTAGCAAGAATCACGAGCAAAGCGGAACTCTGGAGTTTCGCCCAACTCGGCCAAGTCGTTTTCTTGGTCAGTTCTTCGAACGACTCTTTGCAGTAATTGATAAACCTTCTCATCTTTACATTTAATGGATGCTGCCGAATGGAAGCGGAAGAGACAGCATCTGTTAAACAATTACCAAATCGTAACCTTTGATATTTGCAGGGGAAGCAGGATTCGAACCCACATCTACGGTTTTGGAGACCGCTGAACTACCCTTGTTCTATTCCCCTATAAATGGCGGGTACCGACGGCACTCGCCATATTTGTGTGACGTATTAGTCAAGAATCTTGGTCACCTGTCCTGCACCTACGGTACGTCCACCTTCACGGACAGCGAAGCGGAGGTTCTCGTTCAGAGCCACAGGAGTGATGAGATTAACCTCGATCTCAACGTTGTCTCCGGGCATTACCATCTCAACGCCTGCAGGGAGAGTGATCTCACCG
>CAZMTY010000027.1:0-24681 GCA_964569595.1 uncultured Muribaculaceae bacterium | reverse complement strand
ACTCAACACTAACAACCGTCATGTAGCATTAAAAAATGATTTACAAGTTATTGACAGCTGGGAAATGGAAGCAGAACTTGTAATACATTCTGAATGGCTGTATGATTTCAGAAATAAATACGCTATAAATATACAATAAGATATGGCTAATGATATTTTAAAAACTCTCCAGGCAATGGAGAACGAATTGGCAGCGATTAAGTCCGCTAAAGAACAGGTTGAAGCCGTATTGGCTGCAGATACTGCAATCAGTTCAAATCTGAATAGTTATGCAACCGCTCTTTCAAATCTTTCCGGCAAATTGAATTTAATAAAAAAGAGTCTTGAAAGGGTTGTAACGGCAGTTGATGATGAAACAGGTAAATTCAGTACTTCTTTGAGTGCAAGTAAAGCAGATATTGAATCTGCAACGAATAAACTTTCCGGTTTATTGAATGAATTCGAGGCACAGACAGAAGTTCTTGGCATAAGAACTATTGCGGAAACAACGCAGCAAATACAGGCTGTTTGCGAAGAAATGGAAGCAAAACTATCAGAATTAGAATTAAAGCAGCAAAATGCGGCTACGATTATTTCACAATCCATCGATAGTTCAAATGCAAATCAGAAAAAGCATACAGATAATGCTAAAGATATCATAACAAAAGCAATAGAAAAGAAAGCCATTGAAATAAGTTCATCCATAGAACAAAGCATAACGAACGCCATAAGTGCCATAGACAAAAAACAAAAGAGGATGGGGGTAATTTTAATTGTACTATTGTGTGTGGACATAATTCTTCATTTTATATAATAGAAGAATCTCATATAATTCGTTTGTCGTCACGAGCGCAAAACTACAACCAAACCCTTTGCTGGTCAACGTGTATTTGTTCGAAGGCTTATGCACATAATACAACCCTCAGGCCTTTCCCGGGTCACTCCGCTGCGCGAGACAGAGTGTAAGTTGAGCAAGTTGAAGATTGAAACTGGTGTCGCGCAAAAACACGAGGGGACGAACCGTGCGGCTCATCCCCTCTGATATTAAAAGACTGAGTTGTATCAGTTAAGGAATCCGAGAAGTATACCGGCAGCAACGGCCGAGCCTATTACTCCGGCCACGTTGGGTGCCATGGCATGCATCAGAAGGTGGTTCTTGGGGTCCGCCTCGAGCCCTACCATTTCGGATACTCTCGCCGAATCGGGCACTGCCGACACTCCTGCATTGCCGATAAGCGGGTTAATCTTGTTCCCCTCCTTGAGGAAGAGATTGAAGAACTTCACGAAAAGCACTCCACCCGTTGTCGCAATCACGAAGGAGATGAAACCGAGCACGAATATCTTGATGGATGTCGGGGTGAGGAACACGTCGGCCTGGGTCGATGCTCCGACGGTGAGACCGATGAGTGTGGTTACCACATCGATGAGCGGTCCTCCTGCGGTATTGGCAAGCCTCTTGGTCACTCCGCTCTCCTTGAGCAGGTTACCGAAGAAAAGCATGCCGAGCAGAGGCAGTCCCGAAGGCACTATGAAAGCCGTGCAGATAAAGCCCACGATAGGGAAGATGATTTTCTCCCTCTGGCTGACTACCCGGGGCGTCTTCATTCTTATCAGGCGTTCCTTCTTCGTGGTGAGCAGCAGCATGATTGGCTTCTGGATTACGGGGACCAGAGCCATGTACGAGTATGCAGAAACTGCAATCGCTCCGAGCAGATGAGGGGCGAGTTTGGAACTCAGGAAGATGGCTGTAGGGCCGTCGGCGCCTCCGATTATTCCTATCGCGCCGGCCTCATTGGGCATGAAGCCCAAACTGAGAGCCAGGATATAGGCCCCGAATATACCCAACTGGGCGGCGGCTCCGATGAGAATGAGTCTCGGCTGCGAAATCAGGGCAGAGAAGTCCGTCATCGCGCCTATTCCGAGGAAGATCAGGGGAGGATACCAGCCCTGGAGCACTCCCTGATGGAGTATGTTGAGCACAGAACCCTGTTCATAGATACCCACCTGGAGTCCGTAGAACAGAGGTATGTTGCCCACGACCATTCCGAAACCTATGGGAACGAGCAAGAGGGGCTCCCATTTCTTTACGATTCCGAGCGTAATGAAAATGAGCCCTATGGCAATCATCGCCAGGTGCTGCCAGGTGCAATTGGCGAATCCTGTAAATTGCCAGAATTGCTGCAGACTGTCGATTGTTGTCTCCATCAGCTGATGGTCACGATTTTGTCATCAACAAGCACGGAGTCTCCCTTGGCGACATGTATGGCGGTCACGGTGCCGTCGCATTCGGCGAGAATGTCGTTTTCCATCTTCATGGCCTCCACTGAAGCCACCTTCTGGCCACGCTTTACTACGCTGCCTTCCTTTACGTCAACGCTGATGATGACACCGGGAAGGGGGGACAGTACATCCTTGCCGGCTCCGGCTGCTGCGGGCGCTGGCGCGGGCGCAGCAGGGGCGGCTGCTGGAGCAGCCTGCGTGGCAGCAGGGGCAGCTGCGGCCACCGGAGCCGCCACGGGAGCGGCCTCTTCCCCAAGCTCGACGCTGTAGTCAACACCGTTGACTGTCACACTGGCATTCCTGCCTTCAATACTGTTAACGGCTACCTTGTATTCCTTGCCGTTAATCTTAAAGCTGTATTCCTTCATTTTCTTATAATTTACTTTATAGGTGTTTTCCTGAAATTGCGGGCCTTGCAGTCCCATTCCGATGCGCTCCTCTGTATGGTGATAATGCCGGGTTCCATGTCGTGGACACCGTCATTCTGGCTCAGGTGGAGAGCCATGGCCACAGCCGCGGCCACGTCGTCCCTGCCGAGCTCGGCTTCGAGTGCAAGAGCAATGGCAACAGCAACTCCAGGGTCCCCGTTTTTGGGGGCGGCTTTTCTGTTCTTGCTCATTAGCTTGTATTTTCCTGAGAAGATATTTCCGGACAGACTGTACAGGTAGTACAGAATTATCAGGGCGAGAAAGACCACACAGACGCTGATAAGGGTCAGCGTCCATCCGTGGGGGTCGACCTGCATCATCCTGTCAGAGCCGGACTCCAATAATACTACATTAAAGAGGCAGGTTGTCATGTTTCTTTGCTGGTAATTCCTGATGCTTGCCTTCAAGTGCCTTGAGAGCACGTATTACGCGGAAACGGGTATTGCGGGGCTCAATCACATCCTCTATGTAGCCCTTCTTGGCGGCCTGATAGGGATTGCAGAACAGGTCGTTGTACTCGTTCTTCTTCTTCTCCGCGAGTTCGGCCTGTTTCACGGGATCGGTCTCGGCCTTGAGCTCCCTTCCGTAAATGATGCCTATGGCTCCGTCCGCTCCCATCACGGCAATGTTAGCGCTGGGCCATGCGTAGTTGATATCACCGCGAAGCTGCTTGCAGCTCATCACGATATGCGCCCCGCCGTAGCTCTTCCTGAGGGTCACCGTAACCTTGGGGACCGTGGCCTCTCCGTAGGCGTAGAGCAGCTTGGCTCCGTTGCTGATGACGGCTCCGTACTCCTGCTGGGTTCCGCAGAGGAAGCCGGGTACGTCCACGAGGGACACGATGGGGATGTTGAACGCGTCGCAGAAGCGTACGAAGCGGGCACCCTTGCGGGAAGCGTTGATGTCGAGGACGCCTGCGAGGATTCTGGGCTGGTTGGCGACTATGCCTACACTCTTGCCTCCCATGTGGGCGAAACCTACGATGATGTTCTTGGCGAAGTTCTCGTGAATCTCGAAGAAGTCACCGTCGTCGACAATGCTGCGTATGACTCCGTACATGTCGTAGGCCTTGTTGGGATTGTCGGGAATTATGTCGTTGAGCGCATCATCAACCCTGTTTATGGGGTCGGAACTGGGCCTTTCGGGGGCGTTCTCCATGTTGTTCTGGGGGACGAAACTCAACAGTTTCTTTATTGTGGCGATTCCTTCCTCCTCATTGGCTGCGCTGAAGTGGGCCACTCCGGATTTGGTGGTGTGAACGGATGCGCCTCCGAGCTGTTCCTGGTCCACGACCTCTCCGGTAACGGATTTGACCACGCTGGGGCCGGTCAGGAACATGTACGAAGTGTTTTCCACCATGAGAGTGAAGTCCGTCAGGGCGGGGGAGTATACCGCTCCGCCGGCGCAGGGGCCGAAGATTCCGCTTATCTGGGGCACGACACCGCTCGCAAGGATGTTTCTCTCAAAAATATCGCCGTACCCGGCAAGGGAATCTATACCCTCCTGGATACGGGCGCCGCCTGAGTCATTGAGTCCGATTATGGGGGCTCCGGTCCGCATGGCCATGTCCTGAACCTTGCAGATTTTCTCTGACATGGTCTTGGAGAGGGAACCTCCGTTAACGGTAAAATCCTGTGCATAAACGTATACCAGCCTTCCGTCTATGGTGCCGTATCCCGTCACCACTCCGTCGCCGTCAGTGTGGGAGGCGTCCATGCCGAAATCGGTACAACGGTGCTGTACGAACATGTCGAATTCCTCGAAACTGCCGGGGTCGAGAAGTTTTGCAAGCCTCTCCCTCGCGGTCAATTTACCCTTGGAGTGCTGCGCGTCAATGCGCTTCTGGCCGCCGCCGAGCTTAGCGGAAGATCGGCGCTCGACCAGTTCTTTGATTTTGTCCTGTTGTATACTCATAATGATTAGGTCTTAGCTTACGCTGCGCGTAATTATACAAACGCGGCAAATATAATAAGAAGTCAGGCGCAATGCAAGTCTAATTGTTCTATATTCCTGTGGGCCGGGCGGAGGAGGTCGAGGACGGTTTTTACGGGATTGAAGGTCGCCGAGGGAACCTCCACGAACATGGTGTTCCAGTCGGACATGGAGCCGTTCCACAGGCCGGGCAGTTCGAGGGCCTTGAGCTCGCGTCCATGCCAGCTCTTGCCGCTTATAAGTCCCGTCTCCTCGTCCACGTAGTCCGGCAGATTGAATTTCACTCCATCGGCATCCTTGAGGCAGCACACTATGTCTACGGGGTTGAAATGAGTGGCCGCCTGGAGCTTGGCGAGCTCTTCCGGCCTGTCCTTGTCTATCTGGGCGCTTTCAAGAATCTGCAGTGAGGTGGAGCCGTCCTTTTCCCTGACTATGAACGGGCCGCCTCCGGGCTCACCCTCGTTCTTGACCATGCCGCACACCCTTATCGGGCGGTTGAGCTTGGCCATGATTTTCTGTGCCCTGTCGCGGCAGTCCTTCGCCGGGGGCATACTGATGCTGAGCTCGCTGAGTAGGAATGCTTCTATTTCATTGCAGAGCATCTGGCATTCCGGGGTAGAGAAGGGGTCGTCGAGATTGACATTGTACGCGGGTATCCAGGCGAGGTCAGACATTTCCTTGCGCATGCCGGTGAGCTGCTGCATGGAGTAGATATAGCCCCGGATGCGGTCCCTCAGCATCAGGGCGCGGCCTATGAGGACCTTTTTCCATTTCAAGGTTTCGGGCAGGAGTCTTTCTATGCACACGTTGTCGATGTTCTTGATTGAGACAAGTTCCTCGTCCAGGCTGTTCAGATTGTATATGAGGGCGCCGTGGCCGGCGGGGCGGGTGAGTATGCTGCCGTCCTCCTTGAGGAAGGGGCGGTTGTCCATGTCTACGGCTATGGTGTCGGTCTCCTTGTCCTGGACGGTGAAACTTACGTTGTAGCTCACGTTATAACGCCGCTCGTATTTCTCGCGTATCTCCTCAACCGCGCGGGTGAAGAGCTCGCGGTGCTCTGGGGATATGGTCACGACGAGCCTGACACTCCCGTCGTCATTGCGCATATAGGCCTGCCCCTCTACGAAATGTTCCACGAGGGCCGTGCGTATCTCATCCGGATAACGGTGGAATTTCAGAACTCCCTTGGGTTTGCTGCCGTAGTCGAGTCCCTCGGAGGTGAGCAGCCTGCGGGCTACGGTAACGGGCTCATACGGGGCCTTTCCGAACACATCCTCGGAATAGAATGCGAAGTCCTCAATGTTCTCGCTAAGTTTTCGCACCGCGTCGTTCGCTTCGTCCATGCCGGCAAAAATATCCTTGAACATACGGGAAGCGGCACCGGAGGCCGGCACAAACTTGCATCTGCCGTCGGTTTCTGCGCTGTCGGCGTACTTCATGGCTTCTTCCGTTTCATCATCGGAGAGGACGTGGATGCCATGTCCCGGAGTAGCCGGGCCCACGATGTCAAGCCAGGGAAATCCCTTGCGGAAACGCTCGGTTTGAGCGTCAATTTTCGCTTTGTCCATAGAAGTTATAGTTTTTGTTTAATTATGTGTCGCTGTGGCGGTGTCTTCCCGCAATTTCGGGATCAGATGTAGAACTCGGTGCGGTACTGGTAGTTGGTGCGCAATTCCTCGAATTTCGTGGGATTCATCCTGAACATGAAATCATCGGTGAAGATGGGGTAGTTGTATTGCAGGATGGCGGCTATCTGGCCCTGGTCCTTCCCGTGTACGTCCATACGTATGGCCTGATATTCCACGATTCCGGTCTGGGGGAAGAACTCATAGAGTTCCTTGATGCCGAAGAAACGGGCTATGGCCCTGACCGCCATGGAAGTACCTATCTGCTTGCCCTGCATGGAATATCCGGCAATGTGGGGAGTGGCTATGTCCACGAGATTCATCAGCAGGGTGTTGACGGTGGGCTCATGGCTCCACGCATCTATGGCTACGGCACCGAGCTTGGGTATGGCCTCTATCAGGTCCCGCTCGACCACTATGTCGCCGTGGGCTGTGTTGATGAAGATAGCCCCGGGTTTCATCTTCGCGAAAAAGCTTGCGTTGGCCATGGCCCGGGAAGCGTCGTTGAGCGGCAGGTGGAGGGTAATCACATCGGATTCGGCGAGCAGTTTGTCGAGCGGGCAGAACTGGGTGTACCATTCTTCTTCTGCGACTTTGGGGTCGTGGCGAAGGATTTTGAAGCCCAATGACCGGGCCATGGATTCGACCCTGCGCCCTACGCTGCCCAGGCCTATTATTCCCATGGTCTTGCCCATAATCGGGATGCTCTTCTTGGCCGCGGCACCGAAAAGGGCGGAAAACACGTAATTGGCTACCCCTCCGGCATTGCAGCCCGCCGCGTTCTTGAAAAAGATGCCGTGCTCTTTGCAGTAGGCCGAGTCTATGTGGTCTTTGGCCGAGGTGGTGGTGGATATGATTTTTACCTTCGTGCCCTCGAGAAGCCTGGCATCGCAGCGCGTTCTCGTGCGTATGATGAGGGCATCCGCGTCAAGCAGGTATTCCCGGGAGATTTCAGGGCCCTCAAGGTACAGGGTCCGGGCATAGGGCTCAAACACCCCCTCGATGAAGGGAATGGTTTTGTCGATTACGATTTTCATTTCAGAATCAGTTCTTTTATGTACCTGCCCCCGGTAATCTTTCCTGAGTACAGGGCATCTTCCCTGAGGAGCTCGTTGATTTTTTTCAGGATTGCGGCCCGCTGGAAGTACAGCTGGCTGCGGACAACGGAGGAATTTACGGTAATATAAAGTTTTCCGTCCACGAGGGCGTGGCGGAGAGTGTATTTTCCTGCGCCGGAAGCGCTGGCCCAGGCTTCATAGACGTGCCTGCGGTCGAGCTCTTCACCGAAAGCGTCCTCTCGGAGCATCTCCTTGAAAATGTCCTCCAGGCTGCGGTATCTCTTGAACTGTAACTTGTTGTCACTCATCGCCCGTTAGTTTGAAGGCGCCTCCTTCCGCCTCTATGTGGCTCCTGTCGGAGGTTATCGCATCGACTATGCTCATGGAGCGCTGTCTGTCGGCGTCGGTCAGGAAAATCTGGCCGAATTCCCTGTCCGCCACGAGTCCGAGCAGGTTGCTCACCCTTCCCGGGTCGAGTTTGTCGAAAAGGTCGTCGAGCAGCATGATGGGCGGGTAGCCGTAGCTGTTCTTCATTACCTCGTATTGCGCGAATTTCAGGGCTACGAGAAAGGACTTCTGCTGGCCCTGCGAACCGCAGCGGCGTATGGGATGGCCGTTCATGGTGAAGATGAAGTCGTCCCTCTGTATTCCCGCGCTCGTGTAGCGGTGGTTCATGTCCCTGTCGCGGCAGGCACTGAGCAGCCCGGCGAGTTCGCCCTTGTGGAGGTCTGACCTGTACTCTATGCCCACGTCCTCCTTGCCGGCCGAAATCTGGGAATAATATTTTTTCACTACGGGAGTGAGACTTTCACAGAAGGCGGACCTGCGCCGGAATATGGGGGTGGCCATTGCCGAGAGTCTTTCGTCGAAGGTAGCGAGCAATTCCTCTTGTGCGCAGCCGTCCTTGAGCAGGTGGTTGCGCTGAAGGAGCAGGCGGTTGTATTGCTGCAGGTTTGCGAGGTATTCCCTGTCCATCTGCGAGAGCACGGAATTGACGAACTTCCTGCGCTCTTCGCCCGATTCGCTGACCATGGCTATGTCTGCAGGGGAGACCATGACTATGGGCAACTGTCCTATGTGGTCGGATATGCGGTTGTATGCCTTGTCGTCGCGGCGCAGCTTTTTCTCGCCGTTGGAACTGACCTGGATGGCGAACTTGGAAACGGCGCCCGAGGGCATGTCGTAGGTGCCGAGAATGGAAAAGGCGTCAGTGCCGTAGCGGAAATTGAAGCGGTCGGAGCCGGTAATGGCGCTCTTGGTCATGGACAGATACCAAATGGCGTCGAGCAGGTTGGTCTTGCCTTCTCCGTTGCCGCCGCTGATGCAGTTGATATTGGGAGAGAAATCTATCTCCTGCAAGCTGATGTTGCGGAAGTCCTGAATTGCTATTCTTTTTAGTACCGCCATATACGCAAAGATAGTTTTTTCCGATAGATTAAAAAGAATTCTTTCTCTCCGCCGAAGATAAGTCTGCCTTCAAGCCCCTGGATTTCAGTTGTTTATATTGATTTTGCGAGGAAGTGGCAGTTTTTCGTGCAAAATTCCGTGCTTTAGACCATGCTTTGCCGGCCCCGTCCGCCAAACTTGTGTGGACAAGATGTCAGGACTGAATACCAGTCAGTTAAGTGGAGAGTTCTTGGAATATCGATGCTCCCAAACAGATCCCCCGAAAGCTTGACGCGGTTAAGTTTATACTGTACGTAAAGAGATTTGAGGGGGAGAGCCGCGGTTTTGCTCACCCCCTCGATAATGAACTCAGCCGTCGGGCCGCTGTTTATATTGTGACTAAGGTCTCGTTGCCGAATAGATTGCTGCTGAGTTGGTAGGGCCCATTGCGTCTGTTCTGTAAGGCAGGGTGTCCTTTAACGGCGAATCCACTATAAGTGTCATTTCTCCAGGGCGGCATATTCCTCGTTGCTGACGGGCTCAAGCCACTCGTTGGAGCAGTTCTCTCCGGGCACCGAGAAGGCGAGATGGGCGAACCAGCTGTCGGCTGCGGCTCCGTGCCAGTGCTTTACACCTGCGGGGATATTGATGACATCACCGGGCAGCATCTGCACTGCGGGCTTCCCCTCCTCCTGGTACCAGCCGCGTCCGGCAACGCAGACGAGCATCTGTCCGCCGCCCTTGTCGGCATGGTGTATATGCCAGTTGTTCCGGCATCCGGGCTCGAAAGTCACGTTGCTGAAGGGAAGCTGCCCGGTGGCTATGGGGGCGAGGTAGCTGTTGCCCGTGAAGAATCGGGCGTATTCCGAATTGGGCTCGCCTATGGGGAAAATCATCCCGCGCTGGAATTCCGCCTTTGCGTCATCTCCGTGTATGTCTTCGGCCCATACTTCCCTGGCGAGACGGAAAGCTCCCCATGCGTTGGGCCATCCGGCATAGAAAGCTATGTGCGTGAGCATCTCTGAAATCTCGGTGCGGGTTACTCCGTTGCTCCTGGCGAACTCGAGATGGTGGGCCAGGGAAGAGTCGATAATGCCCTTGCCGACCAGGGTGGCTACGGTGACCATGCTGCGATCGCGGGGGCTTAGCCCGGGCCTGTTCCATACTTCCTCGAACAGCACGTCGTCGTTGAGCTTCGCAAATTCGGGTGCGAACTCCCCGAGCTGGGTGCGTCCGGCTGTCTGTGTAATCTTTTCCTGTGCCATTGCAAAATTAAGGTTGAACGTTAGAATAATGAGGGCCAGTGCTGCAAATCTTTTCATATCTGAATACTTGAAGGGTTGAAGTACCGACAAAGATACTACGGACAGCGTTCACGGTACGTGGTGAATTACGGATAGTTATACCAAATTTACAGATTCACGACCAATTTTCGCGAACTTGCCGGGCGGAGTGCATTAAAGCTCCCCGAAACGATTACATTTGCATCGGTCACCCCGCGACAAGAGTCCCGGCTGCGGCAATTCAGACAATTTCCCGGGCAGTGATGACAAGTGGCAACAGGATGCAAGAAGATTATGAAGAAGGATACTAAAAAAGAGGAGATTCTCAGACTGGACGAGGTCGATGCGTACAACAAACTGTTCGGATTGGAGACCCTGCACCCGCTCGTAAGCGTGGTGGACCTGTCCAAGGCCACGCGCTGGCCCGAAGTCAGGACTATGAATTACGGGATTTACGCCCTGTTCCTCAAGGACGTCAAGTGCGGAGACATAACTTACGGACGCCATACATACGATTATCAGGACGGAACCGTGGTCTGCTTTGCGCCCGGTCAGGTAGCCAGGGTGGTGATGTATGAGAATGTCAGGCCCCAGGCCCGCGGACTTATCTTCCATCCTGACCTCATACGCGGCACTTCTTTGGGCCAGGAGATCCGCAACTATTCCTTTTTCTCCTATGATTCGCGCGAGGCCCTGCACCTTTCCGCGGACGAGAGACGCACGATAATCGATTGTCTTGAAAAGATTGAGGCCGAGCTGGAGCATCCCATAGACAAGCACAGCCGGCGTCTGATAACTTCCAATATCGGAGTGCTTTTAGACTACTGCATGCGCTTCTACGACCGTCAGTTCGTGACGAGGGAGGACGTGAACAAGGGCATACTCGCCCGTTTTGAGGCCCTTATTGACGAATATTACGATTCCGACGCCCCGCAGAACGAGGGACTGCCCACCGTGAAGTATTTTGCGGACAAGGTATTCCTTTCGGCCAATTATTTCGGCGATATGGTGAAAAGGCAGACCGGACGCACCGCAACCGCCTACATTCACTCCAAGCTGATAGCGCTGGCGAAACAGGAACTGCTCGGCTCCGACAGGACCATAAGCGAGATAGCCTACGGCCTGGGTTTCCAGTATCCCCAGCATTTCTGCCGCATGTTCAAGCGCGAAGTGGGTTGCACGCCCAATGAGTTCCGCTCCGGAAAAATCCCCTTCTGATGATTTATGTCGCCAGGAATTTGGACTCCCCGGACCGGCTTCAGTCCGAGCGCGGGAGAGGGTGCAGGGCAGTGATGCTCTTCGATGCCATTCCCGCAGAGAAAATGGGCGCTTACGGCGGCGACCACGGCGACTTCTCGGACGGGATGCTGTTCTGCTGCACCTTTTCCGGCTCTCCAGGAGAACTCTCGTCACTGCTGCCCGGAGGGGAATTTCCCTCGCTGTGCCGGCGCCTGCTCGTCTATTCGCCTTCACCTTTCGCGTGTATGGCCCCGCGCATTCCTTTCGAAGAATACGGCTTCTTTTCCTACGGAGCCCTCGGGGCCCTTCATCTCTCGCAGAGGGAATGCCGCAGTCTCGAGTCCTGTATGGACGACACGGCTTCCGAGCTTTCCCACAGTGATGACGACTACAAGATGCACATCACGGCTGAAAACATTATCCGCCTCCTGGACAGCTGCCTGCGTTATTACGAACGTCAGTTCATTACGAGGGAACTGCGCAACGCCGCCCTTATGAGGGAATACCGCGGATTGCTTTCGGCGGCACTCTCCGGCGAGGCTCCCGGTCCCCGTGGCCTGGATGCGGAGTATTGCGCCTCACGTTTGGGCCTGAGCCGCGGATACTTCGAGGACCTTGTGAAGTTCGACACCGGCATGGGGCATGACGAATATCTGGAACATAGAAAGATAGAGGAGGCCAGGAAGCGTATGGAAGCCGGCCGTACCGACATCGGGACCCTTTGCGCGGAGCTCGGATTCCCTTCCGCCGGCCGTTTCGGCAGTCTTTTCAGGAAGATTACAGGCATGTGCCCGAACGAATATCGTTTGAATTGTAAAACAGAACTTTTTTTCTTACCTTCGCAGGCTGATTTGAAGAAGAATTAACCAAGTATCAGATATGGCCAACAAACATCAACAGAAGGACAAGTTCGACGAAAGGCAGGAGAATATTGCCCAGACTATCAGTTCGACCGGAGAGTTTTACGAGAAGAACAAAAAGCTAATCATAGGCTCTGTAGCAGCAGTGCTGGTTGTCTGCTTGGCTGTCTTCCTCTACCATAAGTATGTATATCAAAGCCAGCGTGCGGAAGCCATGGAACAGGCCTACCCGGCGGAGACCCTTTTCCGCAACGGGGAGTATGAGCTGGCACTGAACGGAGACGGCAACAGACTCGGTCTCGCCGAGATTATCGACCGCTACGGCAAGAAGGCAGGCAAGGCCATGCCGCTGTATGCCGGAATCTGCGAACTTCAGCTCGGAAACTATGAAAGCGCCATAGCCTATCTCAAGAGCTACAAGGGCAAGGAGCCTGTGCTTGCAGCCCGCGCAAAGGCTTGTGAGGGCGATGCTTACGTAGGACTCGGCGACTACCGTTCAGCCATTTCGTGCTACAAGGCCGCGGTGAATGTTGCCGACAACGTGTTCGCAGCTACCTATCTTCTGAAGCAGGGTCTCGCATACGAGGCACTTGGCGACAAGGCAGGAGCCCTGAACTGCTACAAGACAATCCAGGACAAGTACCCTGTGTCCGTCGAGGCTTACGATATCAACAGGTACATTGCAAGGGTAACGGAGTAGTCTATGGGAAGAGCATTTGAATTCAGGAAAGAGCGCAAACTCAAGAGATGGGGCCACATGGCCCGTACCTTCACCAAACTCGGGAAGGAAATAACCATAGCCGTGAAGCAGGGCGGCCCCGATGTGACAGGCAATCCCCGTCTCCGCGCCCTCATGGCCGAGGCACGTGCGGAGCAGATGCCCAAGGATAACATCGAAAGGGCTATCAAGAAGGCTACCGACAGCAAGCAGGGCGATTTCAAGGAGATAGTCTATGAAGGTTACGGCCCCCACGGAATAGCCTTCCTGGTCGAGACCGCGACCGACAACAACACCCGCACAGTTGCCAATGTGCGCAGTTACTTCAACAAGTGCGGCGGCTCTCTCGGGACCTCGGGTTCGGTGAGCTTCATGTTCGACAGGAAATGCGTCTTCCGTATCAAGGAGCAGGAAGGCATGGACCTCGAGGAACTCGAACTTGCAATGATTGATTGCGGCGTGGAGGAACTCTTTGAAACCGAGGAGGAAGACAAGGACGGAAATGTCAGCAAGGTGATAGTCATCTACGGCGACTACTCTTCCTATGGTCAGATCCAGAAGTATGTTGAGGAGAACGGCTTCGAGCTGATTTCAGGAGGTTTCGAGCAGATTCCCAATGTGGATTTGAAGGAAGTGAGTGCAGAGCAGAGGGGTGCCCTCGACAAGCTTGTGAACCTTCTCGAGGAGGATGAGGACGTTACTAACGTCTACACCACGATGAAACCTGCGGAATAGTCCCTTTGTCCGGGAACAGGCCGGGTCTTCCGCTTCTATCTTTGGAGACAGGGCATTTTGAGGACAAGAGATTCAGACCTTGGTATTTCCCCAAAAATAATAGATTATAGAATAATAGATTATTGAGCCGACTCAAACGAAGTCGGCTTTTTCGTTTCTGGACATTCTTTTTCAGTCTTTATACGGTTTGAAGGTCCGTTTTGAAAGGATAGCCTTCTTGGGCCGTGCGCAAGCCGTTCCGTCATTTTTGACTTCGAGCCCCGTTTTTTGTGATACTTTCTGCCCTCCGGCCCTGTCATAGTGCGGGACTTTGGCCGTTCCGCTCAAATCGTCGCCCTGTTTTGTAGGTTATATCGCGTGTAATTGCGACATTTGCAAGATTGCGTAAGCAAGCAAGGAATTTCTTAAACAGCTAATTTTTGAGTACAGACCTGTGTAGGCCATGCCGGTAATTGCATTTATAGATAGCGAAGTTGACCCCAAAAGCGGAAGGGTCTTTGACTTGGGAGCCCTCCGTACTGACGGGCCCACTTTCCACGGCAGCTCCATTAAAGAATTTACCGACTTCCTCAGGGGCGCGGAATATGTCTGCGGACACAATATATTGAACCACGATTTGAAGTACCTGGATGCCGCCCTGCAGGAGGCCGGAATAGAAAAGACCTGTGCAATAGATACCTTGTACCTTTCTCCGCTGCTTTTCCCAAAAAAGCCCTACCACAAACTGCTGAAAGACGACAAACTTCAGACGGACGAAGTCAACAACCCCTTGAACGATTCCATAAAGGCAAGGGACCTTTTCTATGACGAGGTGCACGCTTTTGAGAAACTCGATGATGAACTGAAAGTGATATATTCCGGACTGTTGGGAAATATTCTCGAGTTCAGCGCTTTTTTCAGATACCTGGCTCCATCCCTTCCTGAAATCCCGGCACCAAGACAGCGCAGAGGCTTCATGACCATGTTCCGCCGGGACACAGGCGGGAGAACCTTGACCTGCGGCAGGATAAGGGAAAAATTCCAGGACGCGATTTGCAGTAACTCCGATTTGGAAACCATGGCTTCGGAGAATCCGGCGGCCCTGGCATACAGTCTGGCTCTTATAAGTGCCTTGGAGAGCGATAAGGCCAGCCATTCAGTCACCCCATCGTGGGTGCTTCACAAGTTCCCCGAAGTAGAGCAGCTGATTTTCAGGCTCCGCAATGCTCCTTGCCGGGAAGGCTGTCCGTATTGCGAGCGGACATTGGATATACACAAAGGCCTGAAAAGGTGGTTCGGCTTCGAATCCTTCAGACATTACGGAGGAGAGCCTTTGCAGGAGCAGGCCGTGAGGACGGCAGTGGAAAACAAGTCTTTGCTTGCGGTCTTTCCCACCGGGGGCGGCAAGTCCCTGGCTTTCCAGTTGCCGGCGCTGATGGCGGGAGAGAATACGGATGCCCTTACCGTAGTCATATCCCCTCTGCAGTCCCTGATGAAGGACCAGGTGGACAACCTTGAGCGTAAAGGTATTACTGCTGCCGCCACAATCAACGGCCTGCTGGACCCCATAGAAAGGGCGAAGGCCTTTGAACGGGTAGAAAACGGTTCGGTCTCAATACTGTATATCTCACCCGAATCCCTGCGTTCCCGTTCCATAGAAAGACTTATACTCGGAAGGAAAATAGCCCGCATTGTCATAGACGAGGCGCATTGTTTTTCTTCGTGGGGACAGGATTTCAGGGTGGACTATCTCTATATTGCGGATTTTATAAACGGGATACAGAAGAAGAAAAATCTTCAGTGGCAAATCCCGGTTTCATGCTTCACGGCAACGGCCAAGCCTCAGGTAATAGAGGATATACGCGGGTATTTCAGGGACAGGCTCTTTATCGACCTGAAGCTGTTCAAGTCGGAAGTGTCCAGACAAAATCTTCATTACAAGGTTCTTCCCCAAGGCGATGAAGAGTCCAGATACCAGGCTTTGAGAATGCTCATAGAGGCGAGAAGCTGTCCGGTGATTGTATATGTGACCAGGACAAGGCCGGCGGAGGAACTTGCCTTCAGACTCTCTCAGGACGGTTTTTCCGCCAGGCCATATCACGGAAAAATGGATGCTGACGAGAAGATTAAGAACCAGAATGCCTTCATGTCCGGGGAAGTGAGGATAATAGTGGCGACCTCCGCATTCGGCATGGGAGTGGACAAGAGTGACGTGGGACTGGTTGTCCATTACCAGATTTCCGATTCCCTCGAAAATTATGTCCAGGAAGCCGGGCGTGCCGGAAGGGACGAGAGCATAGATGCCGACTGTTATGTATTGTTCAACGAGGAGGATTTGTCCAGGCATTTTATACTGCTCAACCAGACCAAAATAACAGTAAAGGAAATCCAGCAGGTCTGGAAGGCCGTAAAGGAACTTTCGAAATTCCGCAACTCATTCACCGCCTCGGCCCTTGAAATAGCAAGAATGGCCGGTTGGGATGACGGTATGTTGGATGTGGAGACCAGGGTCAAAACGGCAATATCTTCCCTCGAACAGGCCGGATATATACGGAGGGGGCAGAATATGCCGAAAGTCTTTGCGACCGGAATTTTGGTGAAGACCGCCCAGGAAGCCATTGACAGAATAGAGGGCTCGCCGGTATTCGCCCCGAAAGAAAAAGAATATGCCAAGAGGATAATAAAGAGTCTGGTGTCCAGCCGTAGCAGGCAGAGAGGCGATGACGAGGCGGAGTCGAGGGTCGATTATCTCGCAGACCGTCTTGGCATCACGAAGGAAAACGTCATACATACAATCAATAAACTCCGCGAGGAGAAAATACTTGCTGATTCCAGGGACATTACCGCGTATGTCTACAAAGGGGATTCGGAGAGCAGGTCCAGGCGTATATTGAGAGAGTTCAATGAGGTGGAGAATTTCCTCTACCCCTTCCTTGCCGGGGAAAAAGTCGTGTTTGACCTGAAAGACCTGAATGAGACGGCAGAGGCTCAAGGGCTCAAGAGCGTGAATGTCAAGAAGATGACGGCAATTCTGAATTTCTGGGCAATCAAGGGCTGGATAAGGAAGGGCAGGGCGTCGGGCTCCAGAAACCAGATTCCCCTGCGTTGCCTGGTCGGCAAAGAAGGGCTGGGTGAGAACATATCCGTCAGGCAGAAACTCGCCGCTTTCATCGTTGATTATCTGTATGAGAACGCCGGCAGGAACAGTCTTGTTGACAGGGATGAAATTTTGCTCGATTTCTCGGTACTGGCTATAAAGAACGCTTGGGAGAACTCACTTGCCCCGTCTTCCGTGAAGGTCTCCTGCGAAGATGTGGAGGAGGCCCTTTTCTATCTTTCCCGCACGGGAGCGATTAAAATAGAGGGGGGCTTCATGGTGATTTACAATACCATGAAGATAGAGAGGCTCGAGTTGGACAACAGAAAACTTTACAGACAGGAGGAGTACAGGAATCTCGCCAGATTCTATGAGAACAGGATACAGCAGATACACATAGTAGGGGAGTACGCCAAGAAAATGATTGACGACTATAAGGGGGCGCTGCAGTTCGTAGAGGATTATTTCAATATGAGCTATCCCCTTTTTCTTGAAAAGTATTTCCGGGGCAGGAAAACGGAAATCTCCCGGAATATCACTCCTGCGAAATTCAAGAGGATTTTCGGCGAACTGTCAGCCTCCCAGCTGAATATCATAAAGGACAACAGTTCCAGAACCATAGTCGTGGCTGCGGGGCCGGGGAGCGGCAAGACCCGTATTCTGGTTCACAAGCTTGCCTCCCTTCTGTTGATGGAAGATGTCAGGCACGACCAGATGCTTATGCTGACCTTTTCCCGGGCGGCTGCAACCGAATTCAAACAGAGGCTTTACGAGCTTATAGGCGCCGCGGCGGCATTTGTGGAGATAAAGACCTTCCATTCCTATTGTTTTGACCTCCTCGGCCGTACAGGAAATCTGGAGATGTCAAATGATGTTGTAAGTCAGGCGGTAGCCAAAATAAGGGCAAACGAGGTAGACCTCGGGCGTATAACCAAGACCGTGCTCGTGATAGACGAGGCCCAGGACATGGAGGCGGACGAATATAATCTGGTCAGGGAGCTGATTGGGCGCAACGACGAGTTGAGGGTCATTGCAGTCGGCGATGACGACCAGAACATATATGCATTCAGAGGCTCCGATTCCAAGTACATGGAGGAGCTGATGAATATCGAGGGAGCGGTAAAGTACGAACTGGTGGAAAACTTCCGGAGCAGGAGGAATCTTGTCGAATTTTCCGACAGATTCGCCCGTTGTATAAGTCATCGTCTCAAAGAACATCAACTGGTGCCGGTCAGGCGGGATGACGGGCAGATACGGCTCGTCGCCCACACTTCCCGCTTTATGTCGGAGGCGGTCGTGGAGGATTTGCTGGGCATGAACAATATCGCCGGCACCACGGCCGTCCTGTCAAGGACCAACGATGAAGCTCTTGAAATAGCCGGACTTTTGCGTAAACGGGGCATCCCGGTAAAACTGGTGCAGTCCAACGAGGGCTTTAACCTCGACAGCCTTATTGAACTGAGATTTTTCATGGACTGCCTGCGCTTCAATGAAAGTACTTCGAAAGTCGATTGGGAAGATTGGGAGGAGGCGAAGCGGCAACTGAGTTCCCGGTTCAGAGGGAGTGAAATGTTGGAGATATGCCTCAATCTCATCACGGCGTTCGAATCCTGCAACAGGAGAACCATATACAAGTCCGATTTCAAGTCCTTTCTCAGAGAGTCCGGATTGGAAGACTTTGTCGATGCCGCCTCTTCTTCCATAATAGTCTCTACCATGCACAAGGTCAAAGGGAAAGAATTCAACAATGTGTTTTTGCTCCTTGACGGCAAAGGCTTTCAGAATAAGGACGAGGACAATCGCCTGCTGTATGTGGCGCTGACAAGGGCGAAGGACAACATCTCATTGCATTTTGACGGGTCCATGAGGTCGAGATTTGCGGTCGGGGGAGTTGAAATATTCTATGACAGGAGACAGTACGCACCGTCGAACGAAAGAACTCTGCTCCTGACACATAGAGATGTATGGCTGAACGATTTTATAAACAGACAGAGGGCAATATCCTTTTTGAGGGCCGGTGACGCACTGAATGTGACCGAAACGGGGTGCAGCGATTTGCGCGGGAACACGGTTTTGAAGTTTTCAGCCGGGTTCCGCAACAAACTGGACCAGTTCAGGGAGAAGGGCTATTCATTGGCTGCCGCCAAGGTCAATTACATACTCTGGTGGCAGGGAGAGGACATGAAAAGTCCCGTAAAAGTCGTTCTTCCCGAACTTAATCTCGTGCGCCGCTCCTGAGCATAGTTGAAAATAATGAGAGTGGGCAGTGACCTGAAGTCGCTTTCCCACCCTCTCAATAAAAACTATGTCCGAAAAACCATTATGACAGAAATTCAGGCACCCTGAACCTACAGGAGCAGGGCTCCCGATCTTCTTCCGATTACAGCTTGTCTTTCAGACCGGCAACCCATGCGCTGATGCGGGCGTCAGTCTGGTCGCTCTCATTCTGTTCGTCAAGCGCAAGGCCTACGAAAGCTCCGTCTACCACCGCGCGTGAACTGGAGAAGGAATAGCCGTCGGTGCTGACACCGGTGCCTGTGAAAGTGCAGCCGCTGTCTTTGAGACCCTCGTAGATAATGCCTATTGCGTCACAGAATGTGTCACAGTATGAAGCGGAATCTCCACAACCGAAAAGGGCGACGAGTTTGCCGGAAAGGTCGGCTGATTTCAACGCCTCGAGTGCGTCATACCAGTCGTCCTGCAGCTCTCCGTCTCCCCAGGTAGATGTTCCGAGAACGAGTACGTCATAACTGCCTGCGAGTTCGGCATTGAGTTGTCCTGCGCTGAACACGTCAGACGCAGCAACTCCCAACTCCGTGGCTATGCGGCCGGCCAGGTCCTCGCAGGTTCCTGTGGTTGACCCGTAAAAAATACCAACTTTCTTCATTGTCTATCTTTATTAGTTAACGTCGGGCAAAGTAAATACTTTCTCTACTCCGACGAAATACCAATTTATTGGTATTTTCACTGCCAACCCGCTTTCAGGCCCATAGAGCCGGGATTAGTGCTATGACCCGAGGTTCATTACGCGGCCCATGAACAGGATTTCTCCGCTGAGTTCGTCGACTATGGCGTAGACGAAAGGTCTGTCCACCGTCATTACCTTGGCACGGGTGGCTACGGGGGCGGAAGTGAGCCTCAGTCCTATGCTCGTGACGGCGGCGGCTTCTGAACCCTCCTCGTTCACCTCTATGAAACATTTCTGCCTCACCTGGTCCACGCAAATTTCAGAATTGGAGATGCCGCCCAGTTCGGCTCCGCGCGAGAAGACTTTCTGCACGCCCATCTTTGCGAGAATGGAGTTCAGAATCATGTCGGTCTCGAAACTGAACTTGGGCAGGGTGAGTTCTACCTCCGTGTAGCTCATGGTGGAAAGGGCAAGATTGTAGAGGTTTTCCGTGAGGAAGTGGGTAAGTGAATTGATATCCATGCCCTTGGCCGGCATACCTATCAGCATGGAATAGGGGCCGCCCTCGTACGGAAGCCTTATCATCTGGTTGCCTGCGAAATCCACGAATTTGAAACGTCCCTTTACGTACATCATGGGCGTTGTCCTGTCGCCGGAGGAACCGTGGAAAGTGAGGTTTTTCGTGTGGCTTTCATCGAAGGGAGTTTCCCACGGAGCCTTGAAGTAGAGTGCGTTGACAAGGAACATCATCATATCCGAAGATATATTGTCCACTATCTCGGGGATGCGGCCCTCGGTATTTCCGTAACACCACGAATTTATGGCGTCGGGTGTAGAGGGGTCGGAGAAGTCCCTCGTCTGCACTTCCGCATCGTAGGAAGTTTTGAGGGCGGAAACGTAGCTTTGCTTCACTCGGAAGAGCTGGGAAATCCACGCGGAATTGGCTGACCTTATGTCGACTATGGAGTCGGCCGAATATGAACCCCCGCCGAATGAAGACCCGCCGAGAGCAGTGAGCAGTTCTTCCAGGGTCTCGCCCTCTGCCCCCTCCGCGAGCATGGAAAGGGCCACGCCGGCGCTGTACGGTGATACGGTGATGTTGTCGTCGGCGGCAGAGAGTTCTACGGTGTTTCTGAAAAATGAGAGGGAATATGCAGTACGGGAGCCGCTGCTCTCTTCCGATACGGAAGCATTGTTCTGGCTGCCGCATGATCCGGCAAGCACTACAGGGGCTATCATGATGCAGGTGATAAAATTTTTCATAAAAAATGGTCTTGGACCGGTAAATATACGAAAAGCCGGGCGCAATCCAAGCAGGTCTGATTGCACCCGGGGCAACTGTGTCCGCGAGGACCGTCAGTGCTTGTTGTTTCCGGCGGAGTGGCTCTGGAGGAAGGCGTTGAAGACTTCCCGGAAATTATCGCCGACCGTAATGCGTACGTTTTCAGGCATGACTATGCTCTGCCTCTCGATTTCCAGGATATGGTCGGTGTTCACGATATACGAACGGTGGATTTGCAGGAAATTCTCCGGAAGGCTCTCTATCATCTGTTTCATGGGCAGATGGGTGAGTATAGGGTCGCCATTCCGCCTGAACAGCTGGACATAATCGTTCATGGCCTTGATGTAGATTATGTCCCGAGTGTTGATATTCACGTACTTGTATCCGTCCTTTATCAGCAGGTACTGCCTGTCGTTCCCGGCCGGCCTTGCCTGTTCTCCCGTGCTCTTGAACTGCTTCAGGAGCTTTCCGGCAGCCCTTTGGAAGTCGGCGAAACTTATGGGTTTCAGCAGATAGTCCACGGCGGAAAGGCGGTAACTTTCAAGCGCATATTCCGCGTACGCCGTGGTGAATACAATCATGGGCGGCTTGGGGACGGCGGAGATGAAATCAATGCCGCTGAGGTCGGGCATATTGATGTCGAGGAACACCGCGTCAATCTGCGTCTCGGCCATTACCTGCATGGCGGCAAAGGCGCTGTCGCACAATCCTGCAAGTTCCAGATAGGGAATCTTGCCTATGTAATTCTCGAGTTTCTTAAGGGCAATCGGTTCGTCGTCAATTGCCAGGCAACGTATCGGTTTCATTCCATGGAATAGTTAAACTGACATTATATTCTCCGTCTTCGGTCCTGATGACGAGTGAGAAGTCCTCCCCATACAGCAGTTGAAGCCGCTGACGGAGATTTGCAAGGCCTATGCCGCCGTGCTTGCGCTCATCTCCGTCCCGGCTGATGAGGCTGTTGACACAGTCCAAAGTCACCCTGTTGCCCTCGGAGTGCAGGGAAATGTGGACAAATGACGGATGGCGGTAGCTTATGCCGTGCTTGAATGCATTCTCGACTATGCTGATGAACAGCAGGGGAGGTATGATTGCGTGTGCAGGCAGATCCGGACTGATTTCCAGGCTGATTTCTACCTTGTCGTCGAAGTAGCGCTTGCGCATGAGAGCCACGTAGTTGCTGAGGAAAATGCTTTCCTGATGGAGGGTAGTTGTCTTCCCCGAACCTTCATAGAGCATGTACCTGAGCAGTCCGGACAGTTCGATTATCATGTCCTGGGCCCTGGGAGGGTCTATTTCGACGAGAGTGTGGATGTTGTTCAGCATGTTCATGAAGAAATGCGGGTTAATCTGGGCCTTCAGATGTTCGAGCTCCTCTTCTGTCCTGGCCGCTTCGAGCCTGCGCTTCCGCTCTTCGTATTCGCTGTTCATGACGAACAGTGTCACGGCAAGGTCGAATCCGAGCATAAGGATAGCGATTGTCAGGTCGAGGGTGAAGACCCCGGGCCTTCTCATCCCGGGCGGGCGTTGCTGTTCTTCAGGCGCCCGGCTTCTGTCTGGAGGCTGGGGATTTTCAGGGCGCAGGATGCCCGGTCGCCTGTCCTCCCGACGGGCCATTTCCGGGGGGCCGGCGCTGCCCGGTCTGTGGTCCTGGCCCGAGATTTCAAGGTATCTGTATACTGTAAAAAGGCCGATCAGGCAGACCACCGACAGGCAATAACGGCGTATATGGCGCTTGACAAGCAGCAGCCTGACGGGAATCCTGTGCAACAGAAAAAGCAAGAAGAAGGGGAGAATTCCCCTCCAACTTGCAAATACATTGTGCCATTCGAACCGTTCACCGACGCGTACAGTCGTCGCAAGTTCTGCCAATAGCGGATAAGACCAGACTATTGTCCAGATGATGAGGTAGACTATAGTGGCGATTCCCGGACGATGTTTGCGGCTCATCTCCATCTCCTGGCGTTCTCCTCCTGCCAGAGTTTGTATTGGCTTTCAGAGAGTATCTTGCGGAGTTTCTTGTCCATTTTTTCCATTGTGGCGGAGTCGGGAGTCGCCTGGCCCATTCCGGGACCCATGCCCTGTCCGCCGGGACCGCCGGGCCTGCCGCCCTCTCCATTGGCGTTGTCAGGAGCTTCAGGTCTCTGCGGCATTTCCGAGTTGTCCGCATCGGGACGGGGTCTCGCTCCACCAGGGGCGCCGGAACCTCCAGGACCCATACCACCGGGGCCACCGGGACCGCGTCCCTGTTCAGACTCCTGCTCCTTTTCCATTTTTTTGGCGGTTTTGAGGTACAGTTTGTAAACCTTCTTGTACTGCTTGTCGTTGAGGTCAAGCAATTCTTTCATGCGGTCTGCGCTGCGGCTTGCCCGCTCTTCTACGGTGAGGGTCGCGGAACGTTCGCCACGGGCGGCCGGAGGATTACCGGACGGCTGGGCCGCCGCATTGATGCCGGTGCCTGCCAGCAAGAGGAGGGACACGGCCATAATGTTCTTGATTGTACGCATAATACTTGAGTGTTAAGAGTGAAATTTGTCTTTGTCTGTCTGCCCGGCTTTGTTCGGGTCCGGGCTGTCCGTAATTTTCAGTTGTTCCTGTGCTTTTCCTGTGCTGTCCGCCGCTTTTTCGTCTGTTCGGCAAAACGTCTTGAAAAGCTTGTTAAAGCCGTTAAATATACGACCAATGTCCCGGTGTACAAAACAAAAGCCATGCGCGTCAAAAATCTGTCAAAGCACCAATCTTTCCTGCGTAAGCCCGGAAAGGCAGTTGGGCAAGGGAAACGGGGGACTTTGCACAAAATTCGGCGCCGTTTACAGAAATTATTTCATTTTGCGCCGCTTGCTGCTTTCCTTTGCATTACCCGTGCGGAGATACAAGTGGTGTATGTGTGCGCTGATACGTAAAATGATGTATTGATGCACGGGAATACTTCTTATCAGTATGTGCTCTACAGGTAAACTCAATGTTATGGCAGCTTCGTTGATTGCTGCCTTTTGTTTGGTCTCATGTTTTTCCGATGACCAGTTCCGTCCGACCGAAGCTCCGGAAGAATCATCATCGGATTCTTCGGCTGACTCATCTTCCGACTCATCTTCCGACTCGGATTCCGGAACCGTTCCGGTGTTCGACACCGAAATCAGCCCTTACGGCGGCGAACTCGCTGACGATGCGTCAGACGACCTTGCAGGCACGGACGAGGACTTCTATTGGGAGGCGAACAGTTTCACCGAAGACGTATATGTGACTTATAACGGTGGGCAGGCCACGGTTTATACTGAAAACGAGGATATACTCTACTACACCACGGGGGCTTATGTGACCGTGGATATGCAGACCAATTCCGTCAAGAACGTGAATGTCATAGTGTCCGGTCAGAGCGATGACGGACAGTTGAAGATTTACGGGGACAAGAAGTTCCAGCTGACCCTTTCCGGTCTTGACCTGAGCTGCAGCGCGGGACCGGCCATAAATGACCAATGCAAAAAACGAGTGTTCATACATTTAGCTGACGGCACCGTCAACAGCCTGGCAGACTCGGAGTCCTATTCGGACGACCCTTATTATCTGGACGGTGCCGTGGCCGACGATGAAGACCGCAAGGCCTGCTTCTTCAGCGAGGGCAACATGATTTTCAGCGGTACCGGCTCGCTCGTGGTTGAGGGCAGACAGAAGCACGGTATTGCCACGGACGGCTATTTCTACATGCGTCCCGGAGTGACCATTGCAGTTACCGATGCGGCCAAGAACGCCATACACGTTAAAGGTGACGAAGACGACGGCATAGGAATCAGAATAGAAGGGGGTTACGTGTATGCCAACACTTCTGCCACAGCGGGCAAGGCCATGAAAACCGACTACAACGTGGAGATAAACGGCGGAAAGCTGAGTCTCA
>CAZMTY010000026.1:0-26004 GCA_964569595.1 uncultured Muribaculaceae bacterium | reverse complement strand
GTCGGTAATGATTGCCGCAGCGACTTCTATCTTCTTCATTTCTTCGGAGTCATATTGCGGGACTTGTTTGAAGGTCATTCGCAGGGTTCAGCGAGGGCGATTTCCAAAGCTCTGGCAAGTTGGTCCGGGCAACTCGAACCCTTGCCTTTGCAGTCTATGCCCTTGAGGCGCCTGACTATCTCGTCGGTCTTCATTCCCTGACACAATGCAGAGACGCCCTGGGTGTTGCCGTGGCATCCTCCGACAAAGCTGACTTTCCGTACTGAGTCACCCTTTATCTCTATGTCTATTTGTCTGGAACACACCTTGTCGCAGGTCTCCACGCTGAGCCTGCGTACATTTCCCTCCCGGCAGTCCTGTATCAGTTTAACATCAAAAGCCATATTTCAAATATTCGGACTGCAAATATACAAACTTGGCAGCTAATGCTGTCCGCCGTGCTTCAGAACTTTAGCGTCGAGATAGAAGACTATCTGCTCGGCGATATTGGTGATATGGTCGCCTGCGCGTTCAAGCCGGTTGACTACGTCCCCGAGACCGAGGCAGAAGGGGATTGCGGTACTGTTCTTCTCGGCGTATGACGAGAGAATAGCACCCGAAGCCCGCTTCATATTGTCGAGGCCGTCATCCATGGCCAGCACGGCAGTGGCAATGTTGGCGTCTTCCTCCCTGAAGGCCTTCTGGATTTCGCTGAACATCTCCAGTACCGTGTCGAACATCTTTGAGAGTTGCAGGGATTCGAGCAGGGAATTGTCCGGGGTATCCACCTTGCAGTCAATGATATAACGTGCCATTCCCTCGGCGTAGTCCGCCACCCTTTCGAGGTCGCCGTTGATTTTCAGCATGGCAAGCACAAAACGAAGGTCCACGGCGACGGGCGTGTAGAGAGCGATGAAGTCCTCCACATCACTGTCAATCTTGAGTTCGAAGGCATCCACGCGGTGTTCCCGTATGACTATCTGCCGGGCAATGTCCTTGTCGAGATGCATTACCGCATTGCGTGCCTGGTCTATCTGCTTGTACACCAAGGTCCACATCTGGTCAATTTCCCGCCTGAGCTGTTCGAGTTCAGAGTCTACAAACTTTACCATATCTTTTTGCTTGTTTCAAAATTTATTTTCGTCCGCCATAACTTGAATATCCGGGCATGTCCTGCTGTCTGCGCGCCCGTGAGTCTCTCCCGGGCAATCAGCCGAAACGCCCCGTGATATAGTTCAGCGTGGCCTCCTTGCGGGGATTGGTGAAGATTGTTCTCGTCTGGCCATACTCAATCATTTCGCCGAGATAGAAGAATGCGGTCCAGTCGCTGACGCGCGAAGCCTGCTGCATATTGTGGGTGACTATGATTATGGTCACCTCCTTACGGAGTTCGCAGACAAGTTCCTCTATCTTTGCCGTGGAGATAGGGTCGAGGGCCGATGACGGTTCGTCCATGAGCAGCACCGAAGGGGAGACCGCCATTGCCCGGGCTATGCACAGACGCTGCTGCTGTCCTCCGGAAAGAGCCAGGGCCGAATCGTGCAGCTTGTCCTTGACTTCATCCCACAGCGCCGCGGCCCTGAGCGACTTCTCCACTGTCTCGCTGATCTGCGCCTTGTCCCTTATTCCGTTGACCTTCAGGCCGTAGGCAACATTGTCGTAGATGCTCTTGGGGAAGGGATTGGGCCTTTGGAAGACCATTCCGACCTCCCGGCGCAACTCGTCCACATTGACTTCCGGGGCATAGATGTCCTTGCCGTCCATGAGTATCCTGCCGCTGAGCCGGCTTCCCGGTACGAGTTCGTTCATGCGGTTGAAAAGTCTGAGGAAAGTGGACTTGCCGCAGCCCGAAGGACCGATGAACGCCACTATTTTGTTTTGTGGTATCTCCATCGTGATGCCTTTCAGGGCATGGAAGCTGCCGTAGTAGAAGTCCACATCCGATACCTGTATCTTATCCATTTTACTTGTGTTCATAAGTTTTTTCCAAATTATTGCGTTTCTGACAGTTCCGGTTCTCCTTGTCCTGACAACGGGTTTCCGCGCCGGTTTCCCCTGAACTGTCATTTCGTCCTTTTCTCGAAATACCTGCGCAGTATCCCTGCGGCCATGTTGATTGCGAGGACTATGGCTATGAGCACGAGGGCCGTGCCGTAGGCCATGGTCTGCTGGGCGTCAATATCGGTCCCGCTGGTCGACAGCACGTACAGGTGGTAGGGCAGGGCCATGCACTGGTCGAACAGTGACGAGGGAAGTTGCGGGAAAAAGTACGCCGCGCAGGTGAAAAGTATGGGCGCTGTCTCTCCCGAAATGCGTCCCAGGGAAAGAATCAGCCCGGTGATTATCCTCGGCATCCCCATGGGCAGCACCACCTTCCATATTGTCTGCAGCTTTGTGGCCCCGAGAGCGAGACTGCCTTCACGTATGCCGTCCGGAATATCCCTGAGTGCCTCCTCCGTAGTGCGTATCACGAGGGGCAGGGCCAGGATGCCGAGAGTCAGCGAGCCGGCAAGAATGCTGTCGCCGAAACCCAGGTACTTGACGAACAGGGCCATGCCGAAAAGGCCGAACACTATCGAGGGTACGCCGCCGAGATTGTTCGTCATCATTCGGATAAACCTGAGCAATTTGCCGTCGGAGGCATATTCGCTCATATAAATGCCGCTCATTACCCCTATGGGGAACGAAACCACAGCGCTGCCCGCCATGAGCAGGAGGGTTCCGGCTATGGCAGGGAAGATGCCGCCCGATCTCATGCCCTCGGTCGGGGCCTTGGTGAGGAAGTCCCAGCTTATGGCTCCGGCTCCCTTTACGATTATGAAGCCGAGTATGGTGAAGAGCACGGCCGCTATCAGCAGGCTCATCACCCGGAAAAGGCTGAAGGCTATTTTCTGCGACCTGCGTTTGTGCAGGCTGTAATCCTTGATACTCAACTCTTTCACTTGGCTTTGGCTTTATTGTGTGCGGATATTAGGTCCACACAGAGATTGATGATGAAGGTAATCAGGAAGAGAATGACTCCGAGCAGGAAGAGCGACTGGTAATGTGCGCCTCCGGCCGGGGCTTCTCCGAGTTCGGCGGCTATGGTGGCCGGAATAGTCCGCAGCGGTTCGAGTATGGAATGCGGCATTACGGCGGCATTTCCCGTCACCATCAGCACGGCCATAGTCTCTCCGACGGCCCGTCCTATGCCTAACACTACTCCCGAAGCGATGCCGGATGCCGAGGCGGGAATGACTACGCTGCGTATGGTCTGCCACTTGCTGGCTCCTAAGGCCGTACTGGCTTCCCTGAGAGAGCCCGGGCAGCTGCGCATCGCGTCCTCGGATACGGTGATTATGGTCGGAAGTGCCATTATGGCGAGTACGAGACTGCCCGCGAGACCGCTCTCACCGACAGGCAGACCGAAAACGCGCTGGAGCATGGGTACTATGACTGTCAGCCCGAAGAAGCCGAAAACTACGGAGGGGATGCCGTTGAGCAGTTCGATTACCGGCTTCATGAAGTTCCGGACGCGTGCGGATGCGACCTCGGCCATATATACGGCTATGCATATTCCGAAGGGAAGAGCTATGAGTATGGCGAAAAGGCTTACCCAAAGCGTGCCTGCGAGCAGGGGGAGCATTCCGAACAGGGGAGCCGGAGTGGCGGTAGGGAACCATTCGGAGCCTCCGAGAACGTCTGAGGGTGAAATCTGTCTGTTCTCCATGAGTCGTATGCCGGCACCGCTTCCCTCAGCCGTTTCAGCAAAGTTCCCGGCCCGGGTCTCTTCCCTGTCTTGTCCGTAAGTCTGCGCCCGGACTATATCGGCGGGGAGCATGGATTCGGGGATATAGGCAATCATGCCCGGACTGCGGCTTATCAGCGAGGCGATGGCAGCGGGGGCGTCGGAATACTGCGGGCCGAGTTCCTCCTCGCAGAAATATTCCCCGGCATCCTCGAGCCTGAAGGTCTTTATGGGGAGGTCAGCTCCGCCGAGTTCCTTCCAGTTCGTGATGTCTTCATCGAACACGGCCTTGAGTTGGGCGGCACTGAGACTGCGGACGGGATTGTCGTTCCCGACAGCGAGCACATAGCCTTCCTCAATTACCGGTTTGCGGAACAGTCCCGCTCCTTCGGTGAACAGAAATCCTATGATCAGAAGTATCGCGGCACTGGTGACCAGGCCGCAGGCCGTGAATATCCACCTTGCAGATTTGTCAGCGAATCTTTTCATCCTGCACACTGTTTTTCTTATAATCATCGGCCGACCTTCACTGAATCTGCGCCGCCTGTGGGGACAAAGCCCTGACGGAGCACGGATTCCTGGCCCTCAGGCGAAAGCACGTAGGAGATAAAGGGGAAGACAAGTGATTCCTTGTCATTTCCGTAGTAGTAATAGAGCGGCCTGGCTATGGGATATGTCCCGTTGACCGCGTTCTCTACGGAAGGAAAGGCGTAGTTCCTGCCCCCGTCGTACGACACCGCCAGGGGCTTGACATATCTGTTGAGGTAGGCGAGACCTATGTATCCTATCGCGCCGGCTGTCTGGCGTACGGACTGGATTATTGCTCCCGTTGCGGGCATCGACAGCACTCCGCTCATGTAGTTCTTGTTGTCCAGCACGCTTTCCTTGAAGAATTCGTAGGTCCCGGAGGAGCTTTCCCGGGAGTACACCACTATTTTCCTGTCCTCGCCCCCGACTTCCTTCCAGTTGGTGATTTTCCCCCTGAATATGGCTTCCAGTTGTTCGCGGCTGAGACTGTCCACGGGATTGGACGGGTGGACTATTATTGCAAGGGCATCGTGGGCTACGACTACTTCCTTGACTTCAAAGCCTATGGACGAGAACTTCATCTTCTCGCCGAACTTGATTTGGCGGGAGGCCATGGCTATGTCGGTGGTGTTTTCCGGCAGGGCGGCTATCCCGACACCGCTGCCGCCCCCGGTCACGATGATTTCGGCTTCAGGATGAAGTGCAATGAACTCTTCGGCAAGTTCCTGGGTGAGGGGGAGCAGGGTGTCGCTGCCCTTGATTCTCTGGGCACGGGCCGTCCACTGCAAGGAGAGCAGAACCATGGCGGCTGCGAATATTCTCCTGTAAATGATTTTCATCAGACTTGTATTTTTCGGCGTCAAAAGTAAGCCTGCCCGCAATCACTTACAAGAGCGTTTTTTCGATTTAATTTTTTCTAAACAGGAATTAATCTTTCCGTAATCGGAGCGTAATGATTCCGTAACAATCAGGCCGCTGCGGTCGGGGCATCAGCCCGCAGCCAAAACGGCCCGGGAGTCCTTCGAGAACTTCCGGGCCGGGATTTTCCTTTATTGATGAGCTTGGGTCAAGCCCTCTTTCTACTCGCTGTCAGCGTCAGAACTGTTCTGGGTTCCGGTGAAGTTTACGCTTACAGTCGTGTCAAGAATGGTTACATAGATATCAAGAGAAAGAACCAATGTACCGTCCTCTACGCTTCCTGTCATTGCGACATCGCAATCTCCGACGTTGTCGAAGCTGATGGTCTGTTCGCATGAGAGTGAATAGACACCTTCCTCTGTCTCCTCAACGACGCAATCGGTCATGACAATGTCGCCAAATGTGAGGCCTTCGATAGAGAAATCTGCAACTGAAACATTTACAAGACTATCGTCGGATTTTTCGACGATTACGTCATAATCCAGAGAAGCAAGTTCTTGTCCTTCAACCTCAATTGAGAGAGTTCCGCTGTAGGTTCCGGATACCGCTTCAGCGATGTCGACGATGGCAGCAGCAGTTCCCCCCTCATCGGATGATGCTCCGCTATCATCAGTGTTTTCAGAGACCGTACCATCGTCACTGCCAGTCGTGTCGTCCTTCGTGCAAGACGTTGCGCTGAGCGCGAAAATCGTGAGCGCAACAGTCATGAAAGAATAAATCTTTTTCATCTTTGTACTGAATTAAACGTTTAACAATAATTAACCTTACTCCGCGATTTGTAATTTCATCTGTGGTAGTCCAAATGCAGAGCGGCCGCAAAAATGCAAAATTCGTGACAAAATATCCAGCCGGGAACGGGAAATTATGCCTTATACCTTAATTTATCGCCTGTATTCGGCATTTCATACCCCGATTTTCACCGTCTGTGCGATTTTAAATTTGCGACAGCCCGGCAGCGGACGGAGGCAGTTTCAGACAGTTTCAATTTGTTTTGCACCCGGCTTCTTTGTACTTTTACGTTTCCTTAGCAAGATTTGGAATATGAATTTTCTTGTTTCGATTTTGGCGGTTACAGCCCTGAATCTGATGGAAATGGACGGCCATCTGCGCTTTTTCATGCTCCTTGTCGTGGCCTTGGCGGCATATCTCATAGATTTCCTGTGCTGCAAATTGCTTTCCCCCATGCTGCACCGTATCGCGTTGAAGACCCCGGTCAAGTGGGACAACTACCTGACGGAGCGCAAGGTGCTCAACAATATTTTTCATCTCATCCCTCCGGTGTGCTGCATAGTCGCCCTCCCCATACTCTTCCCTGTGCCCAATGTGTGGACACGCCTTTTGGACAAGGCCCTGGACATATATATAATAACAGTCGCCTGCCGTCTCTTCTGCGAATTCATCTCCTCGATTTATGCCCTCTCGAACGAGAACGGAGCCTGGAAGGACAGGCCCATGAAAGGCGTGTACCAGATGCTGAAGGTGATAGTCATAGGGATAGGTGTGATTCTTACCATAGGAGTGCTGGTAAACAAAGACTTCACTACGCTCATCGCCGGACTCGGCGCTTCAGCGGCAGTCCTTATGCTCATATTCAAGGACACCATACTCGGGGTGGTGGCGGGGGTCCAGCTCTCCGCATACGACATGCTTCATCCGGGCGACTGGATAGTACTCGAGAAATACGACGTGAACGGCGAAGTGGAGGAGGTGAACATGAATACTGTGAAGGTGCGCAACTGGGACAAGAGCATCACGACCATACCGCCCTACGTGCTCGTAAGCGATTCATTCAAGAACTGGCGTGGGATGCGTGAGGGAAGCGGCCGCAGGGTTGCGAGGTCAATACTCATAGACATGAACAGCATACGCTTCTGCACTCCGGAGGAGGTGGAGCGCTTCTCGTCCGAGGAATGGTCGCGGGACATGGAAATCGACGGACAGACGGTGAATCTCCGGCTTTTCAGGGCATCGGTGGAGCATTACCTGAGGAAACTCCCCGAAGTGAACGGCGAACTCATGCTCCTCGTGCGTCAGCTTGAACCCACATCCGAGGGCCTGCCTCTCCAGCTGTACTTCTTCACCCGTCAGAAGGACTGGGTGCCGCACGAGAAAACAGCTGCGGATGTATTCGAGCACGTAATCGCTTCCATGCCGGAGTTCGGGCTCAAGGTCTTCCAGCGCCCCGCCGGTACGGACATCTCCGGGGCAAAGGACTCTATAACAAAATAACGCCGGAATACAATCATAATAAATAGTGATTTTTTGCCTTCTGACTCGGGCGATTTCGCAATATATTGTTATTGCGCGGGTTCCGGTTTATGCGGACCTTTGCAGAGTTAGAATAGCAAAATTATGAAGAAATCTATTATGTTGATTATTGCAGGAAGTCTGGCGGCCGTTGCCGCAGTATCCTGCACGCAGACTGAAACTGATGAAGTCAATAAGGCGGAAGCTGTCGCTGGAACATATTCAGGTTGGACCGATGCGGCCTGTCAGTATTTTGATTATGGTTCCATGGTGACGGAAGGCGAGTCTGTTACAATCACAGTTTCAGAAGACGGCGACAATCTCGTGAATGTAAGCTTCGAATCCGCTTCCTGGGGCACTTTCAGCTTCCCCTCTGCAAGTGTCAGCGGCAGCGACCCTTATACTCTTTCAGGAGAAGGGACTTGCGTAATGGGTATGGGAGACAGCACCAGTGAGTACACGGCGGGGTTCTCCGCAACCATAGGCGTTGCCGCCGCTACGGCCACCATGGAATTCACCGCGCCTGGCGTTATGGGCGGGCTCACCATACTGTTTACCCTCGGTGAACTTTCAAGTTCAGAAGGAGAATAAGAGTCCAGAGGATGAACAATGGGAACCAGATTTTCTAAACTTACTTTTGTGCCGGTAATGCTTCTTTTGCCGGCACTTGTATTAAGTTCCTGCAACGGAATCTTTGCGGGAATATATGACACCGAAGGAGAAACTTCCGACGGGGTCTACGGCTTTCTCACGAAGTCCGACGGCACCAGTTCCGGAACAGTGTACATAGATGCAACTTCATATACCGCCTGGACCTATATTGACTTCCATGCCGGGACTATTACGGTTACGGGAATGGACGACAGCGAGGCTCCCGACAGCTGGGACATAGCAGTACACCGCTATGATGCCAAGACCAACGGCGCTTCCGTCCTCGAGACTACCCAGACCGGTCTCGAACTCTTCCTGAGCACGGGCAGCATGCCCACGGGGGATTATGTGGAAGATGTCTGGACCACGGAGCAGATAATAGTGGACATGTCCGGAATGATGGACGGTGTCCTGGGATATGCCGAATCGTGGTACAACGAGGAACTTTCCAAGTGGATTGACGTGGACCTCTCCGTCATGCCTCCTATCTACACCATGTCTTACAAGGTGTACGCGCTGAAACTTGCAGACGGAACTAACCTTGCCCTCAAACTCGCCAGCTACCTGTCCGGGAGCACCAAGGGTTATCTGACCATAGAGTACATATACCCCCTTGAATTCTGATACGGATTATGAACATACAATTACTGAGAATCGCTTCCGTGGCGGTCAGTCTTTTGTGTGCCGTTACGGTGTCGGCTTCCCGGCCCGCTGAAGCCGGGGAGAGGCTAAGGATTTACGGAACTATCACGGACGAAAGTGGCGAGCCTTTGCCCGGTGCCGCCGTGGCTGTCCAGGGAGTCAAGGGTGTAGGTGCGGCCGCGGGAAAGGACGGAACGTACGAGTTCTATTATACGCCTGCAGGACAGAAGGCCGTGGTCCTCGAGGCTTCTGTCATGGGCTACGAAACGGAATATCTCAGACTGAGGGAGCCTTCGGGAGAAATCAAGGCAGATTTCGTTCTGAAAGAGTCCCAGGAGCAGATTGAGACAGTGGTTGTTACGGCTACCCGCACTCCCAAGCTCCTCAAAGACGTGCCCGTGATTACCAGGGTGATTACCGCGCAGGATATAAGCCATTCCGACGCCATACACATAGGCGAACTGCTCGAAGTGGAGTTGCCCGGAATTGAATTCTCCTATTCCATGGACCAGCAGGTGTCACTGAACATGCAGGGCTTCGGCGGAAACTCAATACTCTTTTTGGTTGACGGCGAGAGACTTGCAGGCGAGACCCTCGACAATATAGATTACAACCGTCTGAACCTCGACAATGTCGAGAGAGTGGAGATAGTAAAGGGTGCGGCCTCCTCCCTCTATGGCTCCAATGCCGTGGGCGGAGTCGTGAATATCATCACCAAAGAGCCTGCCGAGCCCTGGTCTGTCAATCTGAACGGGCGTTACGGTTCTGAAGGGGAGATGGTGGGATCGGCTTCGGTAGGCTTGAAGGCCAAAAGACTCTCCAGCCTTACCAACGTCCAGTACGTGAGCAATGACCCCGTCTACCTCCCAAGCGACGGAGACTATACCACGGTATACGGAGGCCACAATTACAATATAAAGGAGCAGCTGGTCTATCGTCCGATTGACAATCTCAAACTGACAGGCAAGGCAGGCTATTACTTCCGTCAGAGGGACGCATCCGAGGAACTCAGAGACCGTTACCGCGACTTCAACGGTGCGCTCAAGGCGGAGTACAGCCCCGGAGGCAAGGACAATATTACGGTTTCGTATATCTTCGACCAGTATGACAAGAGTGATTTCGCCCCTGCGACCGCACTCGACATCAGGGAGTACAGCAACGTGCAACACACCGTCAGGGCGCTCTATACCCACAGTTTCAACGACAAGGACAATGTGGTGGTAGGCGGCGACTTCATGCGTGACTATCTCATGTCCTATCAGTTCCAGGACGGGGCCAAGATACAGTACAACTGGGATCTCTTCGTGCAGGGAGACTGGAATCCGACTCCGCGTCTCAATTTGGTCGGAGGCGTGCGTTTCGACTACTTTTCCGACCAGAGCCTCTCCAACGTTTCGCCCAAGTTGGGGGTGATGTACAAGCTCGGTCCGGTTTCGCTCCGGGGCTCCTATGCCGGGGGCTTCAGGGCGCCTACACTGAAGGAAATGTACATGAGCTTCAATATGGCCAATATCTTCATGATTTACGGTAACGAGGAGCTGGAGCCCGAGCGCAGCCACAACTTCTCGCTCTCGGGAGAGTACGGTACCCGGCGTTACAACGCCACACTTACCGGTTTCTACAATATCATAGACAACAATATTACCACGGCCTGGAGCGAGGCCCTCGGCGGAATGTTGTATGTGAACATGTCTCCCATGCAGGTCTACGGGGCGGATGTCAATCTGTCGGCAAATTACGACTTCGGACTTAAGCTGCGTCTTTCCTACACCTATACCCACGAGCATATAGATGAAGGGGAGCCCATGACCTCATCGACCAGACCCCACAGCGCCACGGTGAAGATCGAGTACGGCAAAGACTGGAAAAAATACGGCTTCGACGCTGCCCTCACGGGAAGGGTCATGTCGGCGGTAACCTACGATGTCTACACCTCCTATACCGATTATTCCCAGACTGAGGAGGAGACTTCGCCCGGCTATACCATCTGGAAGCTTTCCCTGTCGCAGAGAATCTGGCGTGGCATGAGGCTGAATATAATCATAGACAACCTGTTCAACTATATCCCCGAGTATTATTACAGCAACACTCCGGCGACCATAGGCACGACCTGCTCTGTCGGAATGTCGCTGAACCTCCATGAAATAATCAAAAACTGATCTTCCGTAAAAATGAATAAAAAGAAACGGACAGTATTTATCTGTGCGGTCACTTTGGCAGTGGCCGCCTTTTGTGCGATTTGGCTCCTGTGTCTGGCGCCTACCCGCATCGCTTTCATCAACTACCAGACTATCAGCCTCGGACACATTGCCGCCTCCAATACCAACAGCTTCATACGGCTGGAACAGCTGCCCGTAGAGGACATGAAGAAGATCTCCTCCTACGATTTCGTGTTCATGAACGGCATGGGGCTGCGCATAACCGAGGACCAGAGGGCCCTGCTTGAAAAGGCCGCGGACAGGGGCGTCCCCGTGCTCACGACCATGGCGACCAATCCTGCCAACAATATCAACAACCTGGATTCCCTGCACGCCGCCCGTCTGACTGAGTATCTCCAGGCCGGCGGCCGGCGCAACTATCACAATATGCTCGAATACGTGCGCAGGGAAGTCTGCAGGGCGTTCATCTCCACGAATGTTCCGGAGGACCCGGTGCCGGTGGAGTACGGCCTTATATATCATCCCGACCCGGACGATCCTGAGGGCGAAGACCTGAATTTCTACGATTTGAAGTCCTATGAGGCCTTCCTGCGTTCGGCAGGACTCTTCACGGAAGCTGCTCCGGGAGTGATAATTTCCGGGCAGATGGGCATACCCGATGAACTCATTGCCTCGCTCGAGGCCAGGGGAAAGAACGTCTATCCTGTGAACAATCTCCGGGAGTTCATCAGCGGCGGCAAGGCGGATTCCATAAATGTCGCGGCCCTCGTGAACATGGCCCACGGCAGGCTGGGGGATTATGCGGTGAACTTCCTGGAAAGCAAGAATATACCCCTGTTCTCTCCGCTCAATGTCAACTCCCTCGTTTCCGACTGGGAGGCCGACAGGATGGGCATGAGCGGAGGCTTCCTCTCGCAGAGCGTGGTCACTCCCGAGATAGACGGGGCGCTGAGACCCTACGCCCTTTTCGGCCATTATGAGGACAGGAACGGTCTCCAGTATCTCAAGGCCATGCCCGACAGGCTCGAGGACTTCGTGGAGACTGTCGACAGGTACATAGCCCTGAAGTCCACGCCGAATTCCGAGAAGAAGGTAGCCATATATTATTACAAAGGGCCCGGCCAGAACGGTCTCACGGCCGCAGGACTGGAGGTGCTGCCTTCGCTGTACAATCTCTTGGTGAAGTTGCGTTCCGAGGGCTACAAGGTCAGCGGTCTGCCCTCGAATGCGGAGGAACTCGGAAAACTGATACAGCGTCAGGGCGCGGTGTTCGGCAGCTATGCAGCCGGAGCAATCGACGATTTCATGCGCAACGGCAATCCTTACATGGTAAGCCGTGACGAGTATGAGGCCTGGAGCTCCGAGGCCCTCGGTCCCGGCATGGCGGAAGCGGCGAGGCAGATAAACGGCCCCTTCCCGGGCAACTATCTCGCTACCGAAGACGGCAGGCTTGCCATACCCCGGGTCGAGTTGGGCAATGTCGTGCTGCTTCCCCAGCTCGCTGCCGGAATGGGCGATGACGATTTCAGCATAGTCCACGGCACCGACAACGCGCCGCCCTATCCCTATATAGCTTCTTACCTCTGGGCCCGCTACGCTTTCGGAGCCGACGTGCTGGTACATTTCGGAACCCACGGAAGTCTCGAATTCACCCCTTCCAAGCAGGTAGCCCTCAGCAGCAGGGACTGGCCGGACAGGCTGGTCGGGACTACGCCCCACCTTTACGTCTACACGATTTCCAATGTGGGCGAGGCCATGATAGCCAAGAGGCGCAGCTATGCCGGAATACAGTCCTACCTTACACCTCCCTTCCTCGAAAGCGGCCTCAGGGACGACTATAAGGAACTCAAGGAGAGCATGGGCCGGTATTTCAGGCTGTACGAACAGGGCGACTCCCTCGGGGCCTCGCGCCAGGCTGCCCGGGTGAAGGAACTCGTCCTCGGAATGGGCATACACAGGGACCTCAGGCTCGATTCGCTTTCGGTTGAGGGCTATACCTACGACGAAATCTCCCGCATAGACAATTTCGCGGAGGAACTTACCAATGAGAAGATTACGGGAGAACTCTATACTATGGGCGTGCTTTATGAGCCGGCGAGGATAGAAAGCAGCGTCTTTGCCATGGCTACAGACCCGCTTGCCTACGCCGTACTTGCCCTCGACAAATTGCGCGGCAAGGCCGGGCCCCAATTGGAAAAGAACGCCCGCGTCTTCTCGGCCTCATATCTTGAGCCTGCGAAACGTGTAGTGGCCCGGGTGCTTGCCAATCCTTCGGCCTCTACCGACGCTGCAGTCTGCTCCCTTGCGGGCATCACTGCCGATGAACTTGCACGCTGCAGACAGATTGCCGCACAGTCCTCCTCTTCGTCCGGAGCTTCTTTCATGATGAGCATGATGGGGATGACGGCTTCCGCTGGAGCCGGACACCATCCCGGGGCAGGTCACGTGAGGGAACAATACAGCAAGGAAGAGACGGAATACGCCGGGGCGGTGATGAAAGTGGAGGCGGCAGTCAGGAATATAAGCCTGTACCGCAAGCAACTGAGCGAAAGCCCCGAAGCCGAGCTGAACTCCATGCTCAATGCCATGAACGGCGGCTATACCCCGCCTTCGCCCGGCGGTGACCCCATAGTCAATCCCAATACCCTGCCTACGGGCCGCAATCTCTATTCTGTCAATGCCGAGGCCACACCTTCGGCTGAGGCTTGGGAGCAGGGCAAGGCCTTGGCGCAGAATACTATAGACCTGTACCGCCGCAACCATAACGATTCTATCCCCCGCAAGGTCAGCTACACCCTGTGGAGCGGGGAATTCATAGAGACTGAAGGTGCGACCATAGCCCAGATACTCTATATGCTCGGCGTCGAGCCTGTCAGGGATGTCTTCGGCCGCGTGACCGACATCAGGCTGATTCCTTCCGAAGAACTCGGCCGTCCGAGGATAGACGTGGTGGTGCAGACCAGCGGACAGCTCCGCGACATTGCCGCCTCCCGACTCTTCCTCATAGAGAGGGCGGTGGAAATGGCAGCAGCCGCCAGGGACGATGTGTATCCCAATCTTGTGGCGGAAGGAGTTACCGCGTCCGAGAAGATGCTTACCGACAGGGGACTTTCGCCCAAGGATGCCCGCGAGGCCTCGACTTTCAGGGTTTTCGGCGGAGTAGGCGGAAACTACGGCACCGGGATTACGGGCATGATACAGAGCGGCGACAGCTGGGAGGACCGCAGCGAGATTGCAGAGCGCTACGTTCAGAATATGGGTGCCTACTATGGCAGTGAAGAAAAGTGGGAGAACTTCAGCCGCTACGCCTTCGAAGCCGCACTCGGCGGGACGGATGTGGTTATACAGCCCCGGCAGAGCAATACCTGGGGTGCCCTCAGTCTCGACCACGTGTATGAATTCATGGGCGGGCTGAACCTCGCCGTGAGTGAACTCACCGGCAAGGACCCCGATGCCTACCTGAGCGACTACCGCAACCATAACAACATGCGTATGCAGGAACTCAAGGAGGCAGTGGGCGTGGAGAGCCGCACCACTATCTTCAATCCTGAATATATAAAGGAAAAGATGAAGGGCGGAGCGGGCGCGGCCGCAGGATTTGCCGAAATAGTGCAGAATACCTACGGCTGGAACGTTACCAAGCCTTCGGTTATTGACGATCAGATGTGGGACGGGATTTACGAAGTGTATGTCAAGGACAGCTACAGCCTTGGGATGGAAGAGTACTTCGGAGACAAGAATCCCGCAGCCCTCGAGGAAATCACCGCAGTCATGATGGAAACCGCGAGGAAGGGAATGTGGGCAGCCAGCGAGCAACAGCTCAAGGACATAGCCGAACTGCACCACAGGATGGTGGAGCAGTACGGTCCCTCATGTTCCGATGCGGTGTGCGACAATGCGAAGCTCCGCTCTTTCATTTCTTCCAGGCTTGACGAACGCAGCGCAAGGGACTATAATTCCAGCATAAACAATATTCGGGAACTCAGTGCGGACGCCTCCGACGGGGTGGTCATGAAACGCGAGCAGTACTCCGTGGATAATACTGCGGGCCGTACTGCCCTTAACGGCGGAATCGTAGCGGCCCTGAGCCTTGTCGTTCTGGTAATTCTGGTGCTGCTCGTCCGCAAGAGACGCAAGAATCTCGAATAGAATGGAGATTGTAGTAAAAGTGGCTATGGTGCTGGTGGGCCTCAGTTTCGTGCTGAAGCTCACCGGCTATAAAACGAGGCATCTTATAGCTGCGGCCCTGTTCTTCGCCCTCTTCGTCGGCCTGTCCTGGCGTCTTGCCATAGAGCAGTCGCGCTCCGCACTGGAGGCCTGGCTTTCGGACAGTTCCCTGCTGCTCGACGTGGCCGTGGTGATGACGGTGGACGTGGTCTTGCAAATGGCCTATTGCATCCTGGCGGTGCAGCTCATGACCAGCGGCAAGGTGAAGAAGCGCACCCTGTTTGCCTACCGTGCCCTGAGGCTTTTCCCCGGCCTACTCATATTCATAGTGCTGTTCTGGCTCTTGGTCAGCTGCATCTATGCCCTTCCGGGAGTTTCGTTCTCACTGATTTCCTGGCTCATGGCGGCCGCCGTGTCCGTGCTGATTCCCCTGCTGGTGTTCCTCGTCAGGAAACTGCTGCCCGAGAAGGAAATACGTCTCGAATTGCTCTTTCTTTCAAATGCACTCACCGCAGTGCTCGGAGTGATTGCCACGGTAAACGGCAGCACTGCCCGTGAAAGTGTGGACCCGGTCAATTTCCCCGCCCTGGCGGCTGTATGCGTTTTGTTCGTCGCGGGTGCTCTTGCCGGTTATATCATTTACAGAATCAAATCTAAAAAACACTCATAATGGAAACTATTTCAAATGTCCTGTTCTGGATATCCAACGGCCTGCTTGTGCCCGATATTGTGCTGCTCATCCTGCTGTTCTGCAAGGCCCTGCTGATGATGGGGGGCTTTTTCGGCCAGTACATTACCATGCGGAAGACCAACAGGATGATTTATAAGGAACTCGAAAACCTCAAGCCCGAGGATGTACCCGCCTTCGAGGCGAAACTTCCCGCGAAAAGCGGGGCTGCCGTGGTTTCGTTTGCGCGGAAGATAATCGAGGCCGGCTCCAACCGTTCCCTGAAGGACAAGCTGCTCACGGAATTTGAACTCTACGCCGACAAGGACATGGCCTGGGCACGTTATCTGGCGAAGCTCGGTCCCATGCTCGGACTCATGGGTACGCTCATTCCCATGGGCCCCGCCCTCGTGGGTCTTTCGACTGGCGACATAGGTTCGATGGCCTATAACATGCAGGTGGCATTCGCCACGACCGTCGTCGGCATAGTCTCGGCGGCAATAGGTTATTTCATAGAGCAGGTGAAGCAGAGGTGGTATCTGCATGACCTGAACTCGCTCCAGTATCTTGCGGATATTCTCAATGAGGCTCAGGCTTCCGTTTCAGTCGGGGCCGCCGGCGTCAGGGGAGGGACAGAGCTATGAAAAGGCATCTGCTGAAGAATCGCGAGGGGAGCGACCCCATGAGCGTGGTGGGCAATCTCTTCGACGTTGCCATGGTGTTCGCGGTGGCCCTTATGGTCGCTCTCGTGACCCGCTACAGTATGACAGAGATGTTCAGCAGCGAGGATTTCACGATAGTCAAGAACCCCGGCAAGGAGAATATGGAAATCATAACGAAGGAAGGGGAGAAAATCAACCGCTACACTCCGTCGGAGGACCAGAGTGCCAGGGACGGGGCCCGGGGCAGGAGAGTGGGTATAGCCTACGAACTGGAGAACGGTGAGATAATCTACGTGCCGGAATAGTATTTTCCGCTGTTTTCGCTAATTTTGACAAGTTTTTCCGTTATGAATTTCAGTGGACTGCTGGTCGGACTGGCCACGTTTGTGATAATAGGCATCTTTCATCCCATTGTAATAAAGGCCGAATATTATTTTACCAAAAAATGCTGGTGGGTCTTCCTGCTGGCGGCCATAGCGGCCGGGGTTTTCTCCCTTTTCATCGGGAACCAGACCTGGTCTACGATTGTGGGAGTGGTGGCTTTCTCCTGTCTCTGGTCCATTCTCGAGTTATTCGAGCAGGAACAACGGGTAAAAAAGGGATGGTTCCCTTCCGGGCGGGAGCGACGCAAAGACAAATGACAAAAAAATAAAGACTGCGATTCACATCGGAGTCTTTAGTTTGATTCTAACCAAAATTTAACCTATGAAAAATCTATTTCGCTTATCTTATTTACAAGCACTGTGCCAAAACTGAAAAAGTGAGGGCTGAGCGCTCCCTGAGGGCTGTCGGAACTTGTTAAGACCGTGGTTTTTTCTTCCGGAAACGACTTTTTCCGAAGGACCGGACCCGTCCGAAGCCCCTGCGCCCAAGGCTGAATTTCCTTTTAATTCAGGCGGAATTATTAGGTATTTTGGGGAGTTTGACTATATTTGGCTTCCGTTCATCTACAGCTCGGTGCCACGGCGAAGCGGAATTTGCTTCCGGCCCGGCATCCGGGTATGTTTGGATGCTACGTGTTTTTGCGCCACAAGGCGCAAGCTACCCAACAAAACAGTTAAATTACAAGTATGTTTAAAGGTCAACCAAAAGGTCTGTATGCCCTTGCGCTTGCCAATACCGGCGAACGCTTCGGCTATTACACCATGCTTGCCATCTTCATGCTCTTCCTCCAGGCGAAGTTCGGCTGGGATCAGGCACTGGCAAGCCAGGTGTATTCAATTTTTCTTGCAGCGGTCTATTTCATGCCTGTAGTCGGCGGATGGCTGGCTGACCGTATCGGATACGGAAAATGTGTCGTTGTAGGTATCTCGGTAATGTTCCTCGGTTACCTCGCTTTGGCAGTACCAACCGGCGCAAATGCCGTAGGAGTGGCGCTGATGCTGACAGCGCTCCTGCTCATTTCCGTAGGAACCGGTCTCTTCAAAGGTAATCTTCAGGTTCTGGTCGGCAATCTTTACGATGACCCCAAGTATTCCTCCCGGCGTGATTCTGCGTTCAGCCTCTTCTACATGGCTATCAATATCGGAGCAATGTTCGCTCCCGCGGCAGCCACCGAGATAACCAACAGGTTCCTTTCCGGGTCCGGCCTCATCTACAAGGCCGACATTCCCGCCCTCGCCCATCAGTATCTGGACGGGACAATCACTGCGGAAAACGGGCTGAGACTGGCTGACCTTCAGGCGCAAATGCCCGGTGCCGAGGCTGCCGGAATGCCTATGGCTGACTTCTGCAACTATTACATAGACAATCTTGCTACCTCTTACAATATGGGATTTGCCGTCGCATGCGTATCGCTCATAGTGTCGGTATGTATCTACTTCGGCTGCCGTAGCTGGTTCAGGCACGCTGACGTGAATGCCAAGCAGGCTGCAGCTTCCGGTACCGCCCATGTCGACGAGCTCACTCCCAAACAGACCCGCGAGCGCGTTGTCGCCCTCTGCCTCGTATTTGCGGTAGTTATCTTCTTCTGGATGGCCTTCCACCAGAACGGACAGTCGCTGACATGGTTCGCACGCGACTACACGACGAGTTATGCTGTCGGCTGGTCGAGAATGGGATTCAATATATGGATTCTCGCCCTGCTTGCGGTCTCAATATATACGCTCTTTGCGACCTTCCAGTCAGAAAAAATCTCGAGCAAGGCAATCTGCGGAGTCGTGACGCTGCTTCTCTGGGGCGGAGCATACGCTATTTACAGCGGACTTCCCGCCGTGCTCGATATCCAGCCCCAGCAATTCCAGCAGTTCAATCCTTTCTACGTAGTATTCCTTACCCCGATTTCCATAGCCCTGTTCGCATGGCTCGCTTCGAGGAAGTCGCCCAAGCATCCTAACGGAATGGAGCCTTCGGCCCCGAAGAAGATAGGTATAGGAATGTTCGTGGCTGCTCTCGGTTACCTTATAATGATATTCGCTTCCCTCGGACAGTCATCTCCCGCGGAACTCAGCGGCACGGTCTCTCCTGACCCCGTGATTCCCCAGTTCCTTATGGGTACCTACCTCGTGCTCACGTTTGCAGAACTGCTGCTCAGTCCCATGGGAATATCCTTCGTGTCCAAGGTGGCTCCTCCCAAGTACAAGGGACTGATGATGGGACTTTGGTTTGCCGCAACTGCAGTTGGCAACTACCTCAGCTCTATCCCCGGACTGCTTTGGATGAATGTTCCGCTCTGGGCCAACTGGGCGACTCTTATGGCACTCTGCGTGATAGCCGGTGCGATTATGGTTTCCATGCTCAAGAAGATAGAGGCAGCTACGGCCTGATGTCCGTCAATTTGAATTGAAGAAATGGGCGGACGGGTCCGAAAATCTACTAAATGCTGGTTGGGGGCGCTGGTGGCGGTGATGCTGCTGGCTGCCCTTGTCAGCTTGATAGTAAACGGGATACGATGAAAATTGACAGGAATTCATACGGAATAGTGGCGGCTATATACACGGCGTGTGCAGTCGCCATATTCCTTGTGTTGTTTTACGTGCCATACCGCTGGCTGAGCTGGTCCCTTGTGGCCGGGCTGCTGTGGGTATGTGTGTGGCAGACCTATTTTTTCCGTGTCCCGAAGCGCAAAAGGAACGCGTCCTCCTCTCAGGTGACTTCCGTTGCCGACGGCAAGGTTGTGATACTCGAAAGGGCCTTTGAGAGCGAATGTCTTTTCAGGGAGTGTATCCAGCTTTCGGTCTATATGAATTTCTTCGATGTACACGCCAATTTCTGGCCCGTCGACGGCAAGATAATCTGTTACAAGTATTTTCCCGGAGAGCATTTCCTGGCCTTCAATCCCAAGGCCTCAATGGAAAACGAGCACACCTGCGTCAGCATAGTCACCGTAGAGGGCCACGAACTTGTGTTCAAGCAGGTGGCCGGCGGCTTTGCGAGACGCATAGTCAATTACTCCGAGCCGGGAATGGAGGTCACTGCCGGGAAGCAGTGCGGGATTATCAAGTTCGGCTCCAGAATAGATATTTTCCTCCCTCTCGATTCCAGGATTCTCGTTCAGAAAGGACAACTGGTCAGGGCCTGTGAAACAGTCATTGCGGAGCTGCCTCCCGCCTCAAGGCCCGGACAGGGGGCCTGATTACTTTGCGACGGTTTTCGTCGTTATTATAATGACTCCGTTGGCTCCGCGCGCCCCGTATATCGCCGTTGTCGAAGCATCTTTCAGCACATCAATCCTATCCACCATTTCCGGGCTGAGATAGCCTATATCGCTCACTTCCATACCGTCCACGATGAATAAAGGGTCGTTGCTCCCGAGTATCGACCTTTCGCCGCGTATGCGTATGGTAGTTCCGTTGACGTAGACGCCGGGGATGCGCCCTTTGATATAGTCGTAGATGTTGCTGTAGCCGCTCCCGCTCTTGACCTCAAGATTCGATGCGGCCGAAGCGGAAGTGGACTTCTTGATTCGGCCGTAGCCTATGTTTATGTATTCCTCTGAATCAGAGTCGGATGAGTAGGCGGCAGATTGAGAATTGCGGACAGCCGCGCAGGAGCAGAAAGCAAGGGCAAAGGTTAAAAGTGCAAAAATTTTTCTCATATATGTGGCTGTTTTCCAAAAATACGAAATTTTTGTATATTTGCACTCCGCAACGGTGCGTTGGCCGAGTGGTCAGGCGCAGGTCTGCAAAACCTGTTACAGTGGTTCGATTCCACTACGCACCTCAAAAGAGGATGACCCGCAAGCCTGGAGGCTCAAGGTTGTCCTCTTTCGTTTTTACCGGCAAATCACTCCATTACCCCGTTTCATCTGAATTTCTTTCAACAAAGTCAAAACCCTGAAGGAAAAACATCAAAAAATCACTAACTTGGGGAAATGTAACAGATTATCTCTTGGGAACATGAAACAGATTATCTTCTTGGCGGCTTCCGTAGCCGCTCTCTGTCTCGCTGCCTGCGGACAGACTGCCGCCCAGCCCGGTGACGTGACTGAAAATGCCGTTATCGAGGCTATCATGAACCGTCGTTCCGTTCGTAATTATCAGGATCGTCCTGTAGAACGGGAGAAACTCCAGCTCATCGCCGAGTGCGGTGTCAATGCTCCCAACGGAAGCAACGCCCAGCGTTGGGAAGTGCGTATAGTCGACAGCAAAGAGACAATCGACGCTATCACTGAAGCCTACAAGGCCGACAATCCCGGAGCTGTAGAGCGCGACCCCAATTTCAAGAATATGTTCCGCAATGCCACTGCGGTATTCTTCATTGCGGTTCCTGAAGGGGAAGACGGGCTTAATGCCGGAATGTTAGGAGAGAATATCTGCCTTGCAGCCCACTCTTTAGGCCTCGGTTCGATATGCCTCGGCGGCCCTGCAGCCTACCTGAGGAACAGCGAACCCGGACAGGAGTTCCTGGCAAAGCTCGAGTTCAGCGAGGGTTACAGACTTCTCTACATGATTGGAGTCGGCTATCCTGACGAAAGTCCCGAAGCAAAGCCCAGGGATCTCACGAAAATAAAGTTCGTGGATTAGCGCAGATTTTGTATCTTCGCCCTCCAATGCTTACCAATGCAGAGATTAAACGTGTACGCTCGCTCCGGGACAAGAAGTTCCGGGACGCGTACGGTCTGTTCACAGTGGAGGGCGAAAAATTGGTAGCCGAGGCCCTGGATTCCGACTTTGAAGTTCTCAGGGTCATACGCGCCCAAGAAGCAGGTGAGGCGGTCATGTCGAAAATATCGGCTTGCGCTTCGCCTTCTCCTGTGCTTGCGGTGGTAAGAATACCCGAACAGACGAATCTGCCCGAGCCCGCCCCGGAATTGCGGCTTGCCCTCGATTCTGTGCGGGACCCCGGCAATCTCGGCACCATACTCCGTATAGCTGACTGGTTCGGTGTGAGTTGCGTCTACGTCTCCCCGGATACGGTCGATACTTTCAATCCTAAAACCGTGCAGGCCTCTATGGGCTCGGTGTTCCGTGTACGCGTCTACAGCACCCCCATTCCCGCACTCTGCGAGGCCTACTGTGCTGCCGGTATTCCGGTCTACGGAACCATGCTCGACGGAACGGACATCTACGGGACGGAACTTTCAAGACCCGGCCTGATCGTAATGGGCAACGAGTCCAACGGCATCTGCGAGGAAGTTGCCGAAAAGCTCAGCGTGCGTCTGAGAATCCCCCCGTTCGGGAAAAGTGGGGCCGAATCCTTGAACGTAGCTGCGGCGACAGCAGTTACACTTTCCGAGTTCCGCCGCAGATGAAACGTTTCCTGACATTTCTTCCGGTGCTGTTTCTCGTCGTGTCCTGCAGCACGACCAAACTGCTCCCCGAAGGGCAGTACCGCTTGGCGTCCAATAAGATAGAAATTGAAGGCGATTCTGAACTCAAGCCTTCGGACTTCACGGCATACATAAGGCAGGAATCCAACAACTACTTCATTTTCGGCTGGAATCCCTTTCTCTATATCTACAACTGGTCCAACGGCAGCGGTTCGGGCATAAACGCCATCTGGGAGAAGATAGGTACGGCGCCCGAGGTGTTCAATCCCGACCTTGTCGAAAGTTCCGTGGAAAACATCAAGAGCCGGCTGGACTATCTCGGGTACTATAATGCCACTGTCACCCCCAAGGTGAATACTGTACGGCGACTGGCCAAGGTCAGTTATATAATCGAGCCCGGGGAGCGTTACGTGATAGACAGTATAGTCTTCGACATTCCGGGCGGGGAGTTCGGGGAGGACTTCCTTGCCGACAGTGCAGCTATCTCGGTAAAGGTGGGGGATTATCTCTCGGAGCAGGCACTTGAGGCGGAGACCGAGCGGGGCGCCTCGCATTTCCGTAACCTCGGCTACTACACTTTCAACAAAAACAACTACTTCTTCGAGGCGGACACCCTCTCGGGACGCACTATACTCAATTACTCGGTCCGCGGATACACCCGTAACGAGACCCCGGCCAACAATGCCCCCATTTCACGCTACTACATAGACAAAGTCAAGATATGGTATCCCGAGGACCTGAAGTTCAGGGAATCCCTCCTTCTGAAACTCAACCGTATACATCCGGGAGACCCTTACAGTGAGAGGGTTGTCAGCACCACCTACAACAGGCTCTCGACCCTGAACGTATTCAACAGCGTGAACATAGAGATGACCCCCACGGACAGTTCATTGGTAGACTGCGACATACGCCTCGCAGGTTCCGATGTGACGGGCTTCAAGATAAACGCCGAGATGTCCTCAAACTCTTCCGGCCTGATAGGAGCCTCGCCCCAGTTGAGTTTCTACCACAAGAACATATTAAAAGGGGGAGAGCGGCTGAACCTGGATTTCACCGGCAACTGGCAGTTCATGCCCGGAAGTGATGTAAGTTCGACCGAACTCGGTGTGTCCGCCACGCTCAGTTTCCCGCGGGCCCTCGGTTATCCTCTCGAGAAGGCGCGGGGACGCAATATTCCGATGACAGAGTTCTCGGCCTCGTTCAATTACCAGAACAGGCCGGAGTACCGCCGAAGCATAGCCGGTCTTAATTTCGGCTACACAGGACAGTTGGGCGGCCAGGTGTTCTACCAGTTCTATCCGCTGAAATTCAATTATGTGAGGCTTTATGACATAAGCGACAGCTTCACTGAAACCCTGCAGAACAATCCCTATCTCTGGGACTCTTTCATGGACCAGATAGACCTCGGCTCAGGTCTGGTGCTGTACCATACGACCGATGCTTCTGTCGTGCCCTCAGGCTCATACGGTTTTACCCGTCTGTCCCTGGATATAGCGGGTAATTCCCTCTCGCTTTTCAACAATTTGATGAAGACCGATTCGGAGCTGGGCCAGCGCACTCTTTTCGGTGTGCCGTACAACCAGTACGTCCGGGCGGAAATCGTCGCGGGAAAGGTCTTCAGTTTCGGGCGCAACAACGGTCAGGCCCTCGCTTTCAGGATAGACATGGGCCTGGGCAGCGCATACGGCAATTCTACGGCCCTTCCGTTCGAGAAGCAGTTCTATTGCGGCGGCGCCAGCAGCATGAGGGGTTGGCAGGTTCGGGCGCTCGGGCCGGGCTACAGTGCCTTGGATGAGACTTTTGTCATACCGAGCCAGACGGGTAACGTCAAGTTTGAAGCCGACGTGGAATACCGTTTCGACCTTTTCTGGAAACTTGAAGGAGCCCTGTTTGCCGAGGCCGGAAATGTATGGCTTATGGAGGACCTGAAGGACAGCCTGCCCGGCAGTATTGCAGGGGACTGGGGAGTGGGACTCAGGGTCAATCTGGACTTCATTCTGCTGCGAGTGGACGTAGGTTTCAAGCTGAGGGATCCGGCGAGGGCGGAAGGTTCAAGGTGGCTCAGACCGAGTGAGTGGTTCGGGAACGACGGTGCCGCCATACATTTCGGAGTGGGCTACCCGTTTTAATTCTCATATATGAAAAAGATTATTTATCAGGCCTTTACGAGGCTTTGGGGTAATGGTACCATGGCGGCGTGGGATTGTGTTACCCTGGATTATCTCCGTTCGATGGGAGTGGATTATGTATGGTACACCGGGATTCCCCGCCATGCCAGCGGCCAGCCTTTCGTCAAGGGCAATCCGGGCTGTCCGTATTCGGTGAGTGACTGGATGGATGTGAACCCCTATCTTGCGGAGAAGCCGGAACTGCGCATGGCCGAATTTTCCGCCCTTGTGAAGAGAACCCACGATGCGGGCCTGAAAGTGCTTATGGACTATGTTCCCAATCATGTAGCCCGGGATTATGCGGGAGAAATAGAGCATTTCGACTACTGCGACGGTGACTGGACCGACACTTTCAAGGTCAACTGGGATTCTCCCCGCACTTTTGACGCCATGCGCAGGATACTCACTTACTGGGCATCCCTCGGGGTGGACGGTTTCCGCTGCGATATGGTGGAACTGGTCCCTGCGGACAAACTGCGAAGCCTGATTTCGCTCGTCAAATCAGAATATCCGGAGCTCCTTTTCGTGGCCGAGGTCTATCAGAAAGACAATTACCGCCGTTATCTTGACTGTGGTTTCGACCTGCTTTATGACAAGTCGGGTCTGTACGACGCCCTTATGGATATATGCTGTCACGGGCATACGGCCCGCAGGATAACCTGGAACTGGCAGTTTCTCGGAGATATGCAGCCGCGTATGCTGAATTTCCTGGAGAATCACGACGAAGTCCGCCTCGCTTCACCGTCATTTCTGTGCTGTCCGGAGAAGGCCTATGCCGCTGTGGCGGTCTCGCTGCTTTTCAATGACGCTCCGTTCATGCTGTATTTCGGCCAGGAGGCAGGGGAGGACGCCGCGGAGAGCGACAACGGCCGTACTTCCATTTTCAACTGGTCCCGTCCCGCCATGGTCAATGGTCTCTATTCCTATATACACGGGGAGGAGGGGCTGGATGAAAGACATCTGGCTGTGCTTTCACGTTACGCGGAACTGCTCGGTTATTCCAGACTCGGGCCCTTCGTTTCGGGACGCTGCTGGGATCTCTGCTACTGCAATGAAGGCTCGCCGGGTTTCAATGCCGACCGGCACTTCGCTTTCCTGCGTTACGATGAGACTTCGGCATATCTGGTAGTATCCAATTTTTCCGACGGGCATTCAAGTATGGAAATCAGACTGCCTTCGGAACTTGCGGAATACGCCCCGACTTCCTCGCCGGTGGAGTGCAGCGTCGCCCCCTGGGAAGCCGAAATCATAAGGCTCAGGTAGGCGGACTCTGCCATGACAATAATACAAAAGAAACCGGCCTGAAATCACTTCGGGCCGGTCTCTTTTCACTAAAGTCAGATACGCAGAAATAATTCCGAATCAGTTTTGAGCTTCTACGCAATATTTCAGATTGCTTTGAGTTTTTGGCGCTACAGGTTCTTTCTCCCAAATGTCCTGAGTCAGAAACCTGCAAAAAGTGGCAAGTGCAATAAATAACCTTCTCATATCTAATTTCTTCTATTTTCTTTAGCTAACGATAATTAGATGATGAAGACGGTATTTTCGTTGCTTTGAAAATGGAATTTTTCTAAATTTTTAACAAACTCTTTACAATCCCTTATTGAACATGTGCGGAAACATTGGCCGGCTCGGCAATCAAGTTCATGTCATTGCCGTGGCTCGGGCTGTATTTGCCATGCGGAATGTCGCGGAAAATGTAGTAGTTGGCTTTCCGTGCCGCCACTATGTGTTCCGTGGCCGCTGTGTTGATAGCGGAGGCTGCCAGATCAACAAGCA
>CAZMTY010000025.1:0-27125 GCA_964569595.1 uncultured Muribaculaceae bacterium | reverse complement strand
GTTGTGGGTGTGGGCGGGCATGGTGTTCCAGGTGCTGCCGGGAGCAAGTTCGGTCATACCCATCTGCAACTGCACGCTGGGAACGACCTCCTTGACGAGCAGGCGGTTGATGGTGCGCTCGTTGGACTCCTCCAATGAACCGCAGTGCATAACCACCGCGTCTTCCTTGCTGACCTTCTTTACTCCGGTCTCCTTGTGTGCACAGGCCGAGCAGAAGTAGAAGTGGGCGGGTTTCTCGGGAGAATCGCTCTTGAAGGTCACGTGGCGGTTGCCGCGGCCTACGTAGAGGGCCTCCTTGTACTCAAGATGATATTCCTCTTCGCCTACGGTCACGCTGCCGGGACCTCCCACGTTGATGATACCGAGTTCGCGGCGCTGGGTGAACCAGTCGGCCTTCAGAATCTCGGGTGCGCTGAGAAGCAGGTCTTCCTTCACGGGAACGGCTCCTCCGGCGATGATGCGGTCGATCATGGAGTACACCATGTTGATCTCGTCGGGAACCATAACGTTCTCAACGAGATACTCGCGGCGTAAACGCTCGGTGTCATAATGCTTGGCGTCTACATTGCTCGACGCCTGGCGGATTTGGCAATTGAGTTTCATTGTCCGGGATTATTTTGGCTGTTTTCCTATATAGGCGAGGATACCGCCGTCAACGTAGAGCACATGGCCGTTTACTGCGTCGGAGGCGTGTGAGGCGAGGAATACTGCGGGGCCGCCGAGCTCTGAAGGATCGAGCCAGCGTCCGGCAGGGGTGCGGCCCACGATGAACTGGTCGAAAGGATGGCGGCTGCCGTCTGCCTGGCGCTCGCGGAGGGGAGCGGTCTGGGGCGTGGCGATGTAGCCGGGTCCTATGGCGTTGCAGTTGATACCGTACTCTGCATATTCAGCGCAGATGTTGCGTGTAAGCATCTTGAGTCCTCCCTTTGCGGCGGCGTAGGCTGACACGGTCTCGCGTCCGAGTTCCGACATCATGGAGCACATGTTGATAATCTTGCCCTCACGACGCTCCATCATCTCGGGAAGCACTGCGGCAGATACGATATAGGGACCTACGAGGTCGATGTCAATAACCTGCTGGAACTGCGCGCGTGTCATCTCGTGCATGGGGATGCGCTTGATGATGCCGGCGTTGTTAACGAGAATGTCGATATTTCCGACCTCCTCATGGATTTTCTCCACGAGAGCCTTGACGTCATCCTCCTTGGTTACGTCACATACGTAACCCTTGACGTTGGTGATTCCGGCCGCCTTGTAGTTCTCGAGTCCCTTCTGGAGAAGTTCCTCATTGATGTCGTTGAAAATGACGGTCTTCAGGCCCGCTTCCACGAAAGCCTTGGCGATGTTGAAACCGATACCGTAGGAAGCGCCCGTAACCCAGGCGTTCTTTCCTTCAAGTGAGAATGGATTTGTCATAATTTTATACTGAAAAAAGTTAATTTTACGCGATTGAAACATCTCACAAATTTAATAAAAAATGACGGGATTGGAAATAATCTCAGTAATACGTAAATTTGACCTCGAAGTCGCGTAGCCGCTTGTCCAGATAGAATTTCAAGCACTAAAGTACATGAATAAAAATCTAACCACTCTGCTTGCCTCGGCACTTGTGCTGCTCGTCGCAGGCTCCTGCTCTTCCGGGAACAAGGAAGAATTCGCCTACCTTTATGAGAACCTCCCCTTTGATATGCCCATGGTTTCCCGGCCGGTCATTCCGGACTACAGCGTGAACCTGACCGAATTCGGTGGAATAGGCGACGGGGTTACACTGAATACCGAAGCCTTCAGGACTGCCATGGAACACCTGAACTCCAGCGGAGGCGGCCACCTCGTGGTCCCTGCCGGAATCTGGCTGACCGGACCCATAGAACTGCTGAGCAACTGTGACCTGCACGTCACGGAGAACGCGGTGATAATCTTCGACCCCGACCGCGACCTTTATCCCATTATCGAGACGGTCTTTGAAGGGCTCGACACGCGCCGTTGCGAGTCGCCCATCCATGCCGAAGGAGCGAAAAACATCTCCATAAGCGGTGGCGGCGTGATTGACGGCAGCGGCGAGGACTGGCGCCAGGTCAAGAGGGAGAAACTTACAGCCTCCGAGTGGAGCAAGCTCGTGGCTTCCGGAGGCGTAGTGGTGGACGACAGGCTGTGGTATCCCGACGAGGGCTTCGTCAAGGGCACACGCATCAGCGAGATGAATGTGCCGCGCGGCACTCTGAGCGAGGCCGAGTGGAACGAAATCAAGAGTTTCCTCCGTCCCAACCTCGTGTCGCTGCGCAACTGCGAGAATGTGCTGCTCGAAGACTGCACCTTCCAGAACTCTCCCTGCTGGAATATTCATCCCCTGCTGTGCAAGAATATGATAATCAACAGGGTGAATGTGCGCAACCCCTATTATGCCCAGAACGGGGACGGCATTGACGTGGACAGCTGCGAGAACGTCCTCGTAATCAATTCCACCTTCGACGTGGGCGATGACGGCATCTGCATTAAGTCCGGAAAGGATGCCGACGGAAGGCGCCGTGCCCGTCCCTGCAAGAACCTCATCGTGGACAACTGCACCGTCTACCACGGCCACGGCGGTTTCACCGTGGGCAGCGAGATGAGCGGCGGAGTGGAGAACATCAAGGTGTCGAACTGCCGTTTCCTCGGAACCGACGTGGGCCTGCGCTTCAAGAGCACGCGCGGACGCGGAGGGGTTGTCAAGAATATCTATATCAGCAATATCTTCATGAAGGACATACTCGCCGACGGTATACTTTTCGACCTTTTCTACGGCGGCAAGGCAGCGACCGAATCTGCCGAGGACGAGGAGCGCTCGACCAGGGCGACCCCCATACCCGTGGATGAGACTACTCCGGAGTTCCGGGACATCCATATCAGCAATGTCTACTGCAACGGGGCCAAGAGGGCGATGCTCTTCAACGGCCTGCCTGAGATGCCAGTTTCCAATATCAGCATAAGCGACTGCGTGATAACCTGCGACACCGGCATAGACATACGCAATTCCCGCAATATCTCCATGAATAACGTGGAGTGCCATCCCAAGACCGGAGAGCCGGTACGTACCTTCAAGGTGGAGAACTTCACGAACCTCTGATCCGTCCGTCGGACAGGCTTCGCGGAGGCTACCCGCTGAAAGAAAAGACCCGAACAAACCGAATCAATGACAATGAACCGCTTATACGCTATTTTCGCCGGCGCGGCACTCTGCATGCTTTGCGCCTGCTCGGACAAGGATACACGCATGTCCGAACTCATGGTACATTCACAGATGGAGCGTTGCCCCGACGCCACCTATCTGGACTATTCCGAGGGGAGACTGAAATGGAGCTACACCCCGGGACTCGAACTCAAGGCCTTTCTTGACGTCTACGAGGCTTACGGCGATGAGAGTATCTACGACTACGTTCACGCATGGTACGACGCCATAGTTGCGGAGGACGGCAGTATAGCCACCTACTCCGTAGACCAGTACAATGTGGACCTCATCTGTCCCGGACGCTCGCTCTTCTATTTCTATGACAAGACGGGCGAAGAGAAGTACCTCAAGGCCATAGAACTGCTCAAGTCGCAGATTGACACCCATCCGAGGACCACGGAAGGAGCATTCTGGCACAAGGAGGTATATCCCCACCAGATATGGCTTGACGGGGTCTATATGGCCATGCCTTTCTACGCCGAATACGCCACCCGCTACCTGGACGGGGAGGAGCAGGCCGAGGCTTACAGGGAGATAGTCAACGAGTTCGAGGTAGCCGCAAGGCATACCTACGACCCTGAGACCAGGCTGTACCGCCATGCCTGGGACGAGTCCCGCAGCATGTTCTGGTGTGACCCCGAAACCGGGCAGTCCATGCATTGCTGGGGCAGGGCCTTGGGCTGGTACTGCATGGCCATAGTCGATGTGCTGGACTACCTGCCCGCCGGGTTCGAAGGCCGCGAGGTGCTGACAGACCTGCTGAGACAGATATGCAGCGTGCTGCCCGAATGGGCCGATCCTGAGACCGGGGTATGGTATCAGGTGCTCGACCAGCCCGGACGCGAGCGAAACTATCTCGAAGCCACCTGCTCGGCCATGTTCAGTTACACCTACCTCAAGGGAGTGCGTCTGGGCTATTTGGATGCAGAACTGCAGCCCTACGCCCTCAAACTGTACGACGATGTGGTGAGCGAGTTCATATCCGTGGACGAGAACGGGCTTATAAGCCTCGAAAAGTGCTGCTCGGTAGGGGGTCTCGGCGGCTCCACCAACCGAATGGGCGATTTCGACTATTATATGAGCGAGCCTGTGAGGCCGAATGATTCCAAGGGAGTGGGTCCCTTCATCTGGGCTTCCCTTGAGATAGAACGGCTTGACAGCAAATAAATCTAAAATTGAATGAAAATAGGAATATGTAGCGACCACGCCGGTTTCGACTACAAGACCAGGCTTGTATCCTTTCTGTCAGGCAAGGGATACGAGGTCGTGAACTTTGGAACCGACTCTTCCGAGAGTTGTGACTATCCAGACTTCGCCCACAGGCTCGGCAGGGCCGTAGAGAGTGGGGAAGTGGATGCCGGAATAGCCATTTGCGGCACCGGCAACGGCATGGTTCTGGCCTTGAACCGCCATGAAGGAGTGCGTGCCTGTCTGGCATGGAACTGCGAGGTAGCCCGTATCGTAAAGGAACACAACAACGCCAACGTGCTCGTGATGCCGGCGCGCTTCGTGTCTTACCGCATGGCGGCAGACATGGTGCGCACCTGGCTCGCGGCCGAATTTGCCGGAGGACGGCACCAGAGGAGAATTGACAAGATTGCTATCCACTGACATACGCGATTACCCCGAGGGTATCATTCTGCCGGTCGACAAGCCTTACCGCTGGACATCGGCAGACCTCGTGCGCAAGATAAAGTTCGCCGCACGCCGGTATTTCAACAACCGCAAGCTCAAGGTGGGCCATGCCGGCACCCTTGACCCCCTCGCCACGGGCATACTCCTGGTCTGCATAGGTCCTGCGACACGGAGGGCTGACGAACTTCAGGCCTCACGCAAGCAGTACATTGCGGGGGTGAGTTTCGGGGCCACAACGGCTTCCTATGACCTTGAGAAAGAATTGTACGGTTTCTGTCCGGCCGACGGAGTGGGTCCGGAGTCGATAGAGAAGGTATTTCCCCGATTCCTGGGCGAACAGGACCAGGTGGCGCCCCTGTTCAGCGCGAAGTCGGTGGACGGGGTGAGGGCGTATGAGACGGCGCGCCAACTTTTCCGCGAGGGCCGGCTGTCCGAACTCTCCGACGCCGACGGCCTGCTGCGTGCTTCAAGGATAAATATCTACGGTCTCGAACTGCTTTCCTTCGACCCGGCCATGGCCATAGTGGAAGCTGTAGTACAGGTTTCGGATGACAGGAACAGCATAAGGCCTGCGGATGTGGGCGGACTGCGCCTGCCGACTGCCACAATCAAGGTGGATTGCAGCAAGGGCACCTACATACGCTCGTTGGCAAGGGACTTGGGCGAAGCCCTCGGTACGAAGGCCTTTTTGAGCAGCCTCAGACGTACCGGCAACGGGGGCTTCACCATAGATGAAGCCCTGCAGCTGGATGAAGTGTTGGAAATGCTGAAGGTCCGGGAGGAGGAAGAGGCCTATCCCAGGCGGGATATGGCGTAATCCATCCTCTCGAGGGCCCCGTCCCTGCCGATGAAGTGCAGGATGTCGGCTATGCCCAGACCGCTCGCAGCCCCGGTGAGGGCCAGTCGCAGACAGTTCATGACCTTGCCGAGGGGCAGTCCCTTGTTTCGTATATATTCCTCTATATTGTCGACCCCGGCGTTGAGCAGGGCCTCCCTTGCGGCGTTCCTGTTCTCCTCGTTCCAGAACTTGTCCACGTCTTTCGCGAGGAAGGGAGCGGTGGCGGCGTCATCGTAGACCTTTGCTCGCGGGTCGGGCCTGCGATTGGGATCGGCAGGCTTTTCCGAAGCGGCACCGGCCTTGACTCCATGGGCGGCGAAGTCCTTGGGGGCTATGAACAGGTATGAGGCTATGGTCCAGAAGTCCGCGACGAAGTTCGCCCTTTCCTTTATCAGGGCCACGACCCTCTCCACATATTCGGTTTCGGCTTTCACACCCTTCTTCTCGAGTACGGGCATGAACAGTTCCGCCAGTTCCCTGTCGGGGCGCATCCTCAGATATTCGCGGTTGAACCATTTTGCCTTCTCGGGATTGAACTTGGCTCCGGACTTGCCGACTTTCTCTATCGAAAAGGCCTCCACAAGCTCCTCGAGCGAGAATATTTCCTGCTCCGTGCCCGGATTCCAGCCCAGGAGGGCGAGCATGTTCACGAAGGCTTCGGGGAAATAGCCATCCTCCCTGTAGCCCCGGGATTTCTCGCCGGAGGGAGCAGTCCATTCGAGGGGGAAGACGGGGAAGCCCATCTTGTCGCCGTCACGCTTGCTGAGCTTGCCGTTGCCCACGGGTTTCAGCAGCAGGGGCAGGTGTGCGAAACGCGGTCTTTCCCAGCCGAAGGCTTCATACAGCAGCCAGTGCAGGGGAAGCGAGGGCAGCCACTCCTCTCCGCGTATCACTTCGCTAATCTCCATGAGGTGGTCGTCCACTATATTGGCAAGGTGGTAGGTGGGCAGTTCGTCCGCCCTTTTCCAGAGTACCTTGTCATCGAGAGTGGCGGTGCTGACCTCCACGTGGCCGCGTATCATGTCCTCCATTTCCACCGTGCGGCCTTCCGGCATCTTGAAGCGTATGGTCCAGTCCGTTCGCTCCCGGAGCAGTTTCTCCACTTCTTCGGCCCCAAGGGTCAGGGAATTGCAGAGCCGGTCGCGGGTGCTGTGGTTGTAGATGAAGGTCTCGCCGGCATTTTCAGCCTTGGCACGCATCAGCTCAAGGTCCTCGGCCGAGTCGAAGGCGTAATAGGCATTGCCCGAAGCCACGAGCTCCTCGGCATATTTGCGGTAGATGCTTCTGCGCTGGCTCTGGCGGTATGGCGCGTGGGGATGCCTTTCGGAAGGGCTTTCCACCACCTTTCCGTTTTCGTCTATGCCCTCATCGGGGCGTATGCCGCACCAGGCAAGTGATTCTATGATATATTCCTCCGCTCCGGGCACGAAGCGGGTGGAATCGGTGTCTTCTATCCTGATGATGAAGTCACCGCCACGCTTTTTGGCGTAAAGATAATTGTACAGTGCCGTGCGCACCCCTCCCATGTGCAGGGGACCGGTGGGGGACGGTGCGAATCTTACTCTTGTCCTTTTCATTGTTCTTTTCTTCTGATTGCCGCTTCGTTTTCAAGGTCTGATATGCTGTCTCCCGGATTCAGGATGAGACAGGGCTTCTCTCCTGGGGCAAAATGGAATTTCCTTACGTTGTTCCTCGTGTTTGGGCCTATCTGCCTGGGAGACAGTTCGTTGTGGAGGACTATCCCGTCAGGGTCCGAGTCTGGCCTGACGTAGGTGTAGTTCCTGTCTATCATTATGTAATTGCCGAGGTCCCGGTCCGGCCCTATCACATCGGTGAAACGCAGACCGGTGACTATGGCGGTGATGCTGACTCTGTCGGTGATTTCGGGGTCGTCGTCCCAGATGATTCCCCGCTTGAAGTTGTTGGCATTCCCGGTGTACGAGTCTATCTTCTTGTTGATATCTTCGAGGTTGTCCATGGTGATGCCCTTGTCGTTTTTGCCGCAGGTTATGTTTATGAGGACCTTCTTGGCCGTTTTGAGGTCGTAGTTGTCGAGCAGGGGGGATTCGAAAGTGGCCTTGACGGCGTCATCTATCCTGTTCTCCCCTGAGCCGCTGCCGCAGCCCATGAGCGCTATGCCGCTGTCCTTCATCAGGGTCTCGATGTCTCGGAAGTCGAGATTGATGTAGCCCGGCTTCTTGATAATCTCCACTATGCCCCTTACGGCGGTGCAGAGAACCTCGTCCGCTTTCGGGAAGGCGTTGTGTATCAGTTCATTGGCAAAATGATTGTGTAAGTTCTGATTGTTGATGAGAATCAGGCTGTCCACGTTCTTCTTCAGTTCGTGGATTCCGTCTATCGCCCTGGTGAGGGCTTCGTTCCCCTCATTCACAAAGGGCAGGGTGACTACGGCCACCGTGAGTATACCCTTGTCCTTGGCCATTTTGGCTATGACCGGAGCTGCCCCTGTGCCGGTGCCGCCGCCCATGCCTGCAGTGATGAACAGCATCCTGGTGAAGGAGTCGAGCACTGTTTTCTCTATCTGGTCCTGGCTCTCGATTGCGGCATTGCGTCCTATGATTGGATTGGTGCCGGCTCCGAGTCCGCGCCCCAACTGGATTTTTGTGGGAACGGGACTGCACAGCAGGGCCTGGGCATCGGTGTTACAGACCACGAAACTGCAACCCTTGATGCCCTGATTGAACATATAGTTGACGGCATTGCATCCGCCTCCTCCCACTCCGAGGACCTTGATTATCTTGTCCGAGGTGGCCCAGTTAGCCGGGACCAACGAATCCATTATCTTGTCTGCCTCCATAAAAATTAACCTGAATTTTTATTCATCGTACTTGCTGAAAAGGTCTTCTACGGTATCCCACACTCCTTCGAGTTTCTTGCGGGTTCTCCATGTAAGTTTTTTCTCATCCCTGGTTTTGCGCCTGGAATCGATTTTTTTGTTCCTCTCATTGTCTTTAGGGGTCAGAACCTCGCTGTGATCGAAATCATCGGGACCGAACAGACCGTTGCTTGAGCCGGATCCGCCCTCGTCCGTGTCTGAGTTCTTGTCGGTTTCCGTCCGCACGGGCTGGGTTTCAATCTCCTGGATGCAGTTGACGTAGGGGTCGGACTTGGCCTCGAGTATCATGCCTATGACTGCGGCGGCGGAAGTCTCGACCACGCCCGGGCACCCTCCGGAGCTGAAGTTCTGTGTACGCGGGAAGCCCGTCCTCACATTGTAGCCGGACATTTCCTTGAACATTGTGGAGAGGTTCGCCAGATTGGCGCCTCCGCCGGTCAGCACCACTCCGCTCCGCAACCCGTCGGCATAGCCGCTCTCCTGTATCTGGTACAGTATGGCCTCGATTATTTCCCGGGCCCGGGCGGTGATTATCTCGGACAGATATTTGACTGGCAGCTGCTCGTAGGTACCCGTCTCCTCATCGTTGATACGCAGCACTTTGTCGCTCATAGTCTGCAGCCTGTCAGGCAGACAGGCGCCGTAGCCGAACTTGATATTCTCTGCCAGGGTTTCGGAAAAGCTGCATTCGAACATGATGTCGGATGTTATGCACTTGGCTCCGAAAGGTATGGAGGAGAAATGGCGCAGGCGGCCGCCCTTGTAGATGGTCACGGAAGTCACGCCGGCCCCCATTTCCACGAGGGCCACGCCGTTATCCTTTTCGGTATCGGTCAGAACGGCACGGGCCACGGCGCTGGGGGTGAACATCTTCTGCGCGGGGGCCACTCCCACCTGGTTGAGCATCATGTCGAGGTTGATTACCGGCTTGCTCGCGCCGATGAAGCCCTTGAAATGACCCTCTATCTTGTTCGCCGGCACTCCTATTACATCGTTCTCGCTGGCGCAGATAAGTTCGTCCGCGGAGAAGGATTCGGCCACCACCCCGTAGATTTCCAGCTTCCCGGGCTCGGACAGGGGAAAGTTTTCCATGGCGGAATTTTTGAGCGACCTGATTTCCTCCTTGCTTATGCAGGTTTCGGGGTTGGTTCTATCCACGCAGGCGCTCTTGTTATCCTGTACGATTGAATAGCGGGGCAGGCCTATCAGGGTCTGCATTATCTTTATGTTAAGCTCGGATTCCGCTTCACATATAAGTTGTTTCAGAGGAGTCGCAGCGCGTGTGGGATTGAATACGCAGCTGTAGCGGATGCCATCTGAGGGGGCTTCCTTGTAGTAGATGACCTGTATGTCATCCCCTTCAACCTTGGCAACGCAAAGAGATATTTTTGAGGTCCCTGCGTCGGTGGCTGCTATATATCTTTCTGCCTGCATATTATTTGGTTTTTATACTTGAGGTTCACTGTTTTGTAATATCCCTTCCCCTTTGAAGGGGCAATGTGGGTGTAATATTTTTCTATCTTGGAGAATTTCCTGCCGGGCGAGTCGGGGTCGCCGATAATGAACTGTTCGTCCCCGCCCTTGAGTTTTATGGCTACGTCACCGTCTTTGCGCACGAAGACCGAGTCCACTATGCCTCTGAAAGACCTCGAGGAGCGTATGTACCTGTCCAGGGCTATCATGTCGTTTATCCAGTTGCGGGTCTGTTCGTCTTCGGGCTGTCCGCGGAACGAGGCTGCGGGACGGTAGGGTATGGCTCCACCGACAGTGCGTACATCCGCGTCGAAGCTGTCGTGCAGGGGGAAGACATAGCCGTTGCGGTCCACATAATAGCCTCCGCCGGGGTAGCTGAACCTGAGCACCGGAGCCCTCTGCCAGATTGCCACGTGAAGCACGCCCTTGTTGTCGGCCCAGGCCTCGCAGCGCACCACGGGGCCCCGACTTTCCACCAGTTCCTCTATCTTCCTCAGCCCGAGACTATCGAGACGCTGTCCCACGTAATTGCCGTAGTTCCGGGCTATGTGCCTCTGGATGTCGTCGGCGGTGACGAATTTCAGGCTGTCCATGAATTCCACGCTCAGGCTTTCGCACGCGAGAAGCCTGCGCTGTCCCCTCACGGAGCCCAGCAGACAGCCCATGAAGACGGCAAAGGCGGCCAGCACTGCAAATCCTGTTGTATGGCGGGTGATTCCGGACATCCTGTCTATTCTTTTGAGTACATTTCAGTTATGGGTTCTACAAAGCGGTCTATGTCTCCGGCGCCGAGAGTCATCAGCACGCCGGGCTTCTCGTTACGCAGGTAATCGAGGAGTTCTTCCTTGTGGAGCATGATTTTTTCCGGGCAATGCACATCCTTGAAGATGAGTCCGGAGTCCACGCCCGGAATCGGTTCTTCGCGGGCCGGGTATATGTCGAGGAGTATGAGTTTGTCGAAGCGGCTCAGGGCCTCGGCGAATCCGGAAGCGAAGTCCCGCGTTCTCGTGTAGAGGTGGGGCTGGAAGATGCCGGTCAGTTTCCTGTCGGGGAAGACCTGCATGACGGAAGAGACGGCACCGGCGATTTCCGCCGGGTGGTGGGCGTAATCGTCTATGTAGCAGAATCCGGGTCGGTTCACTCTCACGTCCAGTCTTCTGCGCACTCCGCTGAAACTGCCTATGGCCTGTCTTAATTTCTGCTCGTCCATGCCGTAACACAGGCAGATGGCCGCCGCGGCTATGCTGTTCTCCACATTTATCCAGCCTATTACTCCGGTGCGTATGTCCTTGATTACTCCGCCGGGGTATACGAGGTCAAAGATATAGTGGCCGCTGCCGTCGGACCTGAGTCCGCTGCTGTGGAAGTCGGCTCCGGTGTCGTCGAGGTGGTAGGTATAGAGCCTGGCGGAGAGCTTCCCGGCGGGCAACTGCAGACCGTGTTTGAGGATTACGGTGTCGCTGACCTGGGAAGCGAATTGGCCGAAAGCCTCCCTAAGCTGGGCTACGTCGCCGTAGATGTCGAGGTGGTCGGCGTCCATGGAGGTGATGACGGCGATTGCGGGATGCAGCTGGAGGAATGAGCGGTCGAATTCATCGGCTTCCACTACGACCGTGGCCTGTTCGCTCACGAGCATGTTGGTGCCGTAGTTCCTGGATATGCCCCCGAGGAAGGCCGAACAGCCGCCACCGCCCTCGGTGAGTATGTGGGCTGTCATGGTTGAGGTGGAGGTCTTGCCGTGGGTTCCGGCTACGGCAAGGCAGGTTTCCCCCGAAGTCAGTTCGCCGAGCATACGGGAGCGTTTCACGACCTTGTAGCCGTGGCTGCGGGCATATTTGAGTTCTCCGAGCTCGTCAGGGACTGCCGGGGTGTAGACCACAAGGGTGTTTGCGCTGTCGGAAGGAAGCATGGCAGGGTCGTCGGTATAGTGTACGGGTATGCCCTCCTTCTCAAGTTCATGGGTGAGTTCCGAAGGGGTCCTGTCGTAGCCGGAGACCCTGCAACCCTTGAACTTGCAGTAACGGGCAATCGCGCTCATGCCTATGCCGCCTATCCCAATGAAGTATATGTCCTTATATCTCATTTACGAGTGTTGTGTTTGCAGTTCCAATCTTTGTTTTGGGCTTTGTGTTCCTTGCTTTGCGCTGGCGAAACCGGGCCCGAAAATCTCATCCCGCGATCCGGTAGATTTCTTCGACTATGGTTGCGGCGGCATCCGGAAGCGCCATTGCCAGTGCATTCCTTTCCATTTCGCGTATAGCCCCGCTGTCGTGCAGCAGTCCGAGTGCTTCGGGAAGCAGTTTTCGGGCGGCCTCGTCATCGCGCACCATTCGCGCGGCACCCCTGTTCACGAGGGCCATGGCGTTGTGGGTCTGATGGTCTTCGGCGACGTTGGGCGAGGGGACGAAGACAGCAGCCTTGCCGGCCGCGCATATCTCCGAAATCGAGGAGGCTCCCGAGCGGCTCACGAGCAGGTCGGCCATAGCGTAGGCCAGGTTCATGCGGCTGATGAAGTCGGTGTAGCGTATGCGTGGCAGTTTCCTTCCCTCCATAAAGGCGTCAATGGACTTCTTGTAGTAGCGTCCGCACTGCCAGAGCACCTCCACGTCCTCTCCTCCGGGGCAACCGTCCTCAATCCAGGCTTTCATCGCTTCGTTCAGGGTCGCGCTGCCCAAACTGCCGCCCACTACGAACAGATGCCTGCAGGTATCGCTGAAACCGTAGTACTCAAGACCCGCAGCCCTTTCTTCGGGGGAATAGGGGTGTATGTCGTCGCGTATGGGATTGCCGCTCAGCCTTAGCTTTTCCGCCGGGAAGAACTTTTCCATGCCCTCGTAGGCCACGCAGATGCTGTCGGCCTTTTTGGAGAGCATCCTGTTGGTCAGTCCGGCATAGCTGTTCTGCTCCTGTATAAGTGTGGGTATCTTCCTTTTGGCGGCCTCACGCAGCAGGGGAGCGCTCGCATAGCCGCCCACGCCTATCGCCACATCCGGCCGGAATTCTTCTATTATCTTGCCTGCCCGGTTTTGGCTCTGCGCGAGCCGGAAGGGCAGCGAGAGATTGTTCATCAGGTTCTTCAGGTTCAGTTTGCGCTGGAGTCCGGCTATGGGCAGTCCGGTTATGGTGTAGCCGGCAGCGGGAACCTTCTCCATTTCCATGCGGCCCTCTGCCCCGACAAAGAGTATTTCCGTGTCGGGATTGACGGCCTTGAGCCTGTCCGCTATTGAGATTGCGGGGAAGATATGTCCTCCGGTGCCGCCTCCGCTGATTATTGCCTTTAGTTTTCTGTATGTGCTCATCTTATATCTCCTGTTCCGTTGTTTGCCTGATTTTCAATCGTTTTTCCCGTTCGCGGAAGTTATTCTCCTGTCCGGGTTTTCAGCGGCCGTCTTCCGCTTCGTAATCCTCATTGTCTTCTTCCTCGTAATGCTCATCCTCCTCCTCGTACCATTCGTCGTCGCGCTTCCTGTCGTAACTGTCATGGTATCGGTCCCGGGCAACGTCGCCAAAATCCACGAGAGGTCCGGCCTCGCGTGTTTCCCTGGCTATGCGCTTAGAGGCTATGCGGCTGAGCGATAGTATTACTCCGAAGGCAAAGGAAAAGCAGATGAAGGCTGTCTTTCCGTGACTGATTAGCGGCAGGGTCTGGCCTGTCATGGGCCCTATGCCCAGATTCACGAACATGTGCACGAAAGCCTGGCCGGTAATCAGCAGACAGAGACCGGCCACGCAGAGCTTGGCATAGAGGTCCCTGCCGCAGTTCCGGACTATAATGGCCCCTCTGGCGAGCAAGGACACATACAGGATTATGACCCCGATGCCTCCCAACACCAGTCCGTACTCCTCAATCAGGAAACTGTACACATAGTCTTCAGAGATGTCAGGTACCACATAGCGCTGGGTGCTCTGTCCCGGCCCTTTCCCGAAAAGCAGGCCCCCTTCGTGTACCGCAATCATCGCGCTGTAAGGCTGGCGCAACTTGTCGAGAGCCTCCTGCTTCTCCTTCGAGCCGGCAGGAGTTTCGTGGAAGCGTTTCTCCCAGTCGGTGTCGTCGAACAGGCGGGTTGCGGCCGTACCTATGCGTCCCATATAAGTCTCGTTGGAGATTTTGTACACCCCCACACAGAGGGCAATCAGGACCAGACCCGAGCCAAGGAGTATGGCCATATCCTTGAAGTTGCCTCCGCCGAGCAGGACAACCATGAACATAATCGAGCCTATGAGCAGGGCACTGGAGTTGCTCCCGGGGATGACCATTACGAAAATCACGATGAAGGGCAGGTATATGTACAGCACTTTCTTCCATTTTTCGGGAAGGAAGTCCCCTTTGAGCTTGTGGTGCTTGAAAGCGTCGACCGCCCATGCGAGGTAAAGCACCATGGCCACCTTGACCACCTCGAACACGTGTAATTGGAGACCGCCCACAATCAGTGTCCTGCGGGCCTCATTGATAGTTCCCGCTTTGATGACATTCCCCCAGTTGACCCCGAGGTTAAGCATAAGCAGCAGGACAAGGGACCCGAGGAAACCGATACTCGAGATGAATTTGAGTAACTTCTCTCCGGCAAATTTGTACACGAGCACGATGCCGGCAAGACAGATTATTACCATGAGCGCCTGTTCCTTGACGAGGTCGAAACGCGTCTGTTCACCGCTGAGGAGGCGAGAGGTGGAGGAGAAAATGCAGAGGATTGAAATCATGCAAAGCAGGATAAGAATTATCCAGACCACCTTGTCTCCTTCGAGGCGGTCTATGAAAGTCCAGAATGATTGTCTCCTTCCCTTTGTTGCCATATAAATCTGCGTTTTCCTTTGCCTATAACCGTCTTACGGCTTCCTTGAACTGCCTGCCGCGGTCCTCATAGTCCCTGAACAGGTCGAAACTTGCGCAGCACGGGCTCAGCAGCACCACATCGCCCGGCGCGGCATAGTCCGCCGCAGCCCTTACCGCATCGGCGGCCGAGAGGCAGTCGCATATCCTGTCGGCGCCCACTATCTCCCCGAAAGCGGCGTGCAGTTTGGAATTGTCCTTTCCGAGACAGACTATGGCCTTGACCTTCTCCCTCACCACGTCCTCGAGTATGCTGTAGTCGTTGCCCTTGTCAGTGCCTCCGGCTATCCATACCACAGGACGTGACTGGCATTCGAGGGCGTACCATGCCGAATCCACGTTCGTCGCCTTGGAGTCATTGATATAGAGCACGGAACCTACGCTGAGTACGGGTTCGAGCCTGTGCTCTATGGGAGTGAAGGTCCTGAGGCTGTTGCGTATGATTTCGTTGCTGATTCCGCTGGCCTTGGCTGCCAGGGCCGCGGCCATGGAATTGTACACATTGTGTTTCCCGCCGAGAGCCAGTTCCCTGAGATAGATTTCGGATTCATCCCCGCCGTAGCGTATCACCATACTCCCGCCGCGCACGAAAGCCCCCTGCTCCACCTCCTCCTTCTGGGTGAAAGGCAGCATCTTGGCCTTGAGTACTATCCTGTTGAGGTTTTCTATGGTTATCGCGTCGTCGGAATCGAAGATGAAACAGTCCTCGGGCCTGAGATTCCGGGCAATCCTGAATTTCGCGGCCGCATAATTGCCTATATCGTAGCCGTAACGGTCGAGATGGTCGGGGGTGATATTGGTGATAATGGCTATGTCCGGGCGGAAATCGTAGCAGTTGTCCAACTGGAAGCTGCTGATTTCCAGAACATAGTAATCATGATGCTCGGTGGCTACCTGCAGGGCGTAACTCTTGCCCACATTCCCCGCTATTCCGGAGTCGAGCCCGGCCTCCCTGAGCAGATAATGTATCAGCGAAGTGGTCGTGGTCTTGCCGTTGGAGCCGGTGACGCAGATTTTCTTCGCACTGTCGTATCTCGCGGCGAACTCTATCTCCGAAATTATATGTGTGCCGTTGTCGGCAAGTGCCCTGACTATGGGGGCCGTCGAGGGAATGCCGGGGCTTTTTACGACCTCGTCGGCATTCAGTATCAGTTCCTCGGTATGGCCGCCCTCCTCGTAGGGTATCTCCCACTTGTGCAGCATCTCCGCGTATTCCTCCCTGATCTTTCCGTTGTCCGAAAGGAACACATCGAAACCCTTGACCTTTGCAAGTACAGCGGCCCCGGTTCCGCTTTCTCCGCCTCCAAGTATGACCATTTTTGCCATTATCTTTCCTCCCTATCTGATTTTCAATAAAGCCAATGTGCTGATTGCCAATATTATCCCTACAATCCAGAAGCGCGTGACTATACGCGGCTCCGGAATGCCCTTCTTCTGGTAGTGGTGGTGCAGGGGAGCCATGAGGAAGACCCTGCGCCCCTCGCCGTACTTGCGTCTGGTGTATTTGAACCATAACCTCTGGATTATTACGGACAGGCTCTCCACGAGGAAGATTCCGCAAAGTATGGGCAGGAGCAGCTCCTTGCGTATCAGTACCGCACTTACACCTATTATACCTCCTATGGTGAGGCTGCCGGTGTCACCCATGAACACTATCGCCGGGTAGGTATTGTACCACAGGAACACTATGAGCGCACCCACGAACGCCGCCATGAACACGGCCACCTCGCCCGAGTCCGGGATGTACATGATATTCAGATAACGTGAATTGAGGGCATCGCCGCCGACCCAGGCCATTATTCCTATTACCATGCCCACCAATGCGGAATTGCCCGCCGAAAGGCCGTCCATGCCGTCGGCCAGGTTGGTGCCGTTGGTGCAGGAGAGTATCACCACTATTATCATGAGCATATATATGCCCCAGGAGGTGTAGACCCCGAGCTGGCCGCTGAAAACTGACAGCCAGGAGTAGTCGAATTCGTGCGCCTTGACGAAGGGTATGGTGGTAACGAGCTTTTCCGTGGGAATGTCCGGGCTGAAGCACACCATCAGCGCCAGAAACAGTCCGAGTCCGAACTGAAGCGCAAGTTTGGCTTTCTCGCTCAGGCCGTCCTTGCGGCGTTTGAAAACCTTGATGTAATCGTCGGCAAAGCCTATGGCGCCGCACCACAGGGTGGTGATTATCAGCAGCTGGGTGTAGACGCTGTCCAAACGGCACACGAGCAGCGCGGAACCGAGTATGGAAATGATGATAATGATTCCGCCCATGGTCGGAGTGCCCTGCTTTTCCATCTGCCCCTTGAGGCCGAGGTCGCGTACGGTCTCGCCTATCTGTTTGCGTTTCAGCCATGCTATGATGGGCCTGCCGCCGAGGAAAGCGATGAGCATGCTTATTATCGAGGCCAGCATGGCCCTGAACGACAGGTAATTGAAGAGTCCGGTACCCGGAATGTTTATCCCGAGACTCTCTATCCATTCTATAAGGTGGTAAATCATTGGTGCATGGTTTTAAAGGTTTCTTCCACGATTTCTCTTTCGTCAAAATGCAGTTTGTCCTTGCCCGTAATCTGGTAGGTTTCATGGCCCTTGCCGGCAAGCAGTACGGTGGTGTCCGCCGGGGCGAGGAGCAGGGCGCTGCGTATGGCCTCCCTCCTGTCGGATATGGCGACAGTCTTTGCCCGTGCGTCTTCGGGTATCCCCGAGCGTATCTCCTCCATGATTTGCTCCGTGCTCTCGCTGCGGCTGTTGTCGGAGGTGATGAATATCCTGTCGGCATACTTCGCGGCTATGGCCCCCATTTCGGGGCGCTTGGTCCTGTCACGGTCGCCGCCGCAACCGAAAAGACAGTAGAGCTGCCTGCGCTGTCCCACGTCCCTGAGGGTCCTGAGCACGTTCTCGAGGGCGTCCGGCGTATGGGCATAGTCGATTACGGCGCGGATTCCCCGGGGTCCGGCTATGGTTTCGAGCCTTCCGCTTACGGGTTTCAGGGCGGAAATGGCCACGAGGACTCGCTGTCTGTCCATCCCGAGGGCGAGGGCTGCTGAATAGACCGAGAGTATGTTGCTGGCGTTGTGGGCGCCTATTAGCCTGGTCCATAATTCTGTCCCGTCCAGGTTCAGGAGCATGCCCTCGAAACTCTCCTCCATTATGCGGCAGCTGTGGTCGGCGGGCCTTCTGCAGGAGCAGGTGATGAGCTTCGCCCGGGTGTTCTGCACCATAATCATCCCGTTACGGTCGTCCACGTTGGTTATTGCTACGGCATTCTTGGGCAGCGCATCGAAGAAACTCTGCTTGCAGCGCAGGTACTCCGCGAAACTGCCGTGGTAGTCGAGGTGGTCGTGGGTGAGGTTGGTGAAGATTCCGAGCCTGAAACTGAGGGCGTCGGTCTTGTGCTGGTGCAGGCCTATAGAACTGACCTCCATGAAGCAGTGGGTACATCCGGCCTCCACCATTCGGGCGAGCAGGGAGTTGATTGTCATGGGGTCGGAGGTGGTGTTGGCGGTCTCTATCCTGAGGCTGTCGCAGTAATTGGCTATGGTCGAGAGTAGTCCGCAGCGGTAGCCCAGACTGTTGAAAAGCCGGTAGAGCAAGGTGGCCACGGTGGTCTTGCCGTTGGTGCCGGTGACTCCGATGAGCCGGAGTTTCCCGCTGGGATGGCCGTAGTATCTGTCTGCCACCACTGCCACCGCCCTGCGGCTGTCGGCTACGTAGACCGTGCTTATGCCCTCGGGAATCTCCGGGCAGTTCAGTCCTGCGTCTTCTCCGCTCTGAGGCTTTTCAAGCATCACGGCCACGGCTCCGGCCTTTATTGCCGGGGCTATGTAGGCCCGTCCGTCTTTGCCGCAGCCGTTCACGGCCACGAACAGACAGCCCGGGACGACCTTGCGCGAATCATTGGTGACGAAGACTATCTCCGTCTGCGCATCGCCGTGAAGTTCTGTCACTCCGCTATCCTGTATGAGTTCTTCGAGTCTCATTTCCTGTCACTTTCCTGTCTTTTCTATCCTGTCGGCTACCTTGACTTTCCCAATTCGCTTCTGAAGCAGGGGTCAATATCGTAGAGCCGGTCGAGCAGCGTCCTCACCGCACTTGCGGGGATGCCTCCTCCGTTAAAACTCTTCGACGTCGCCTTCGAATACACGGTGCAGATTACACTGTATTCGGGCTGCACGGACTTGTCTTCGGCATCTATGGGGAAGAAGCCTACGAAAGTTGCCTGATACTTGTGCCTGCCATACTCGTCTGTATATCCCCCGTCATCGAAAGTTCCGTACGCGGTCCCGGTCTTCCCAGCAATCCCGCACTTCGCGCCCCTGAGCCTGCTTGCCGTCCCTTCCTCGGTGACTGCAAGCAGGGCCCTTGTCACCGTGTCCGCCACTGCCCTGGAGCAGACGGCCGAGTTCAGCACCGAAGGACCGCGCTTGTCCGTGACCTTGCCCATATACTCTACAGACTCCACCACGTAAGGTTTCATCATCTTGCCCTTGTTGGCTATGGAGTTGTAGAAGGTCAGTATGTGCAGCGGCGTCATGCTGGTACTGTAGCCGTAGGCAACGGAGCCGAGATCGTTATTGTTCCAGTACCCCGTGCCCGGCTTGCGTATGGTCGGGGTTTCCATCCCGTCCAGGTCGAAGTCGAAGGCTTCCCCAAGTTTGAAGGTATAGATGTTCGAAATGAACTTCATCGTGTTGTCCGAGTCTTCCTTGCGTCCGTAATTGTCCACGACTAACTTCGCGAACACGTAGTTTGACGAAATCTTGAACCCGTCCAGAATCGAAATCCTGTCGGTATTGTGGCGTTTGGCGTATTCGGGGATGTGGGAATCCCTTATGGAGGTGCCCTCGACCCGGCCGTTGGTGGCAGGCAGAGTCTCCTCAAGGCTTTTGATATAGCCGTCGTTCAGCAGGGAAGTGAGGGTTACCGTCTTGAACACCGAACCGAGTTCGGCCTTGCGTCCTATGGCGAGGTTCTGAATCTCGCCGAACTCGTCGTTGTTTTTTTCGTCCCGGAGGAGATTGACCATGACCCTTATGGCTCCGGTGGAGACTTCCATGAGCACGAGGCAGGCCCCGTCTATATCGGGCTCATCCTCGATCTGTTCGCGCAGAGCGCGGTCCGCTATCTCCTGATAATCAATATTCAGCGTCGTCCGCACGTCCTTCCCGTCCTCCGCCCTCACGAAGGTGCTGTCGCTGTTGCGCACGATGCCGTCGTCGGTGTTCCTGATATATTCGCGCCCCTCGGTCCCGTGTAGTTCGTAGTCGAACTTGCCCTCTATGCCTATGTGCGTATTGGTCACCGGCGACTTGTTGTTGCGCACGAAGCCTATGGTCCTGCGTGCCAGGTTGTCGTAGGGGTACTTGCGTACGTTTTCCTGTTCATACATCATTCCTCCAATGTAGCGGCCTTCTTTAAACAGCGGCAGTTTCCTGATTCTGTTGAATGCCTGGCGATCCACAGGGCTTCCTATCCTGACGTACTTCCGTCCCGGCTTGTTCGGGTTGTCCCGGTTGGAGATTATCAGCCTGTAGAACTCGTCGGCGCTGGTTCCCGGGAACTCGAGCGCGAGCCCCTTGGAAAGTTCGTATGCCTTTTGGCGCCACGCCGCCTCTTGCTCGGGGGAGTTGGAGTCTTTCAATACCGTGCAGTCCATAAAGAACTGGTAGGTGGGGAAGGAGATTGCCAGCAGCTTGCCGTTGCAGTCGAGTATGCGTCCGCGCTCCGGCTCCGTAATATTCACCGTGGTCTTGGGGGTCAGCCTTTCGGCTATCTCGGGATCGGGCTTGAATACGAGCTGCAGCGAGACTATCCTCCCTATGATTATAAGCGAGCACACAAGCAGCAACAGGTAGGCAGAATAGAGTATCAGCCCTATCCTGTCCATTTTTTTCTTTGCTGTCTTTGTATCTGCCATAGTGTGTCTTACTTTCTTAGTTCGTTTGCCGGACTTTGCGGCTCCTGCAGGCGGGAACCGAGAGCTTCGAGTCTCGATGCCACGACGGAGCGTCTCTCCGCCTTTGCTACTTCGTAGGTCAACTGGGCGTTCTCGATGGACAGTTCCCTGAGAATCTGTTTGTTGCTTTCCACCTTGGCCATGGTGCCCTCCACGCGCAGGCTGACCCCTATGATGATAATGAACAGGAAGAAGGTGTACAGAATGTGGACGAAATACTTTCCTACGTTGAGTTTCAGCAGGAAGTCGCTTGTTACAACTGCCACGAGGGAATTCTTCAGCACCTTGCCTATGTCGGAAAACCTCCACGCCCTCATACGGCAGCTCCTCCCGTCCTTTCCGCTACCCTCAGTTTGGCGCTGCGGGCACGCGTGTTCGATGATATTTCCTCCTCCGAGGGCACTATGGGCTTGCGGTTTACTGGCTTGAGGGGAGACAGTGACCTGCCGAAAGCGTCCTTCTGCTCCTTCCCGTCGAAGTTGCCGCTGCGCATGAAATTCTTCACCATGCGGTCCTCGAGGGAGTGATAGGTGATTATTACGAGCCTGCCGCCGGGCCTGAGCGATTCCACCGCGCCTTCGAGGAACTTCCTGAGCGAGCGGAGTTCATCATTGACCTCGATACGGAAGGCCTGATAGATTCTTGCGAGCTGCTTGTGTTCGGCAAATGATGGCAGGGCGGGGAAAATGGCCTTGTAGAAGTCCCCGGTCGTGAGAACAGGAGCCTTGGTCCTCGCTTCGGTGATGAGTTGCGAGAGCCTTCCGGCACCTTCCACCTCTCCGTAGAGCCGGAGTACCCTCTCCAATTCTTCTTGCGTATAAGAATTAATGATGTCTGCGGCTGTCTGGCCGCCCTGCGCGTTCATTCGCATGTCCAGCGGGGCATCGTAGCGGAAGGAAAAGCCGCGGTCTGCGGTGTCGAACTGATGTGAGCTGACACCCAGGTCCGCAAGTATTCCGTCGACGCTGCCTCCGGTATGGAGCAGCACGTAATTGTGTATGAATCTGTAGTTGTTGTGTATCAGGATGAGTCTGGGGTCCTCCGTCGCCCCGGCTATGGCATCGGCATCCCTGTCGAAGGCGAGGAGCCGGCCGGAAGGGGAGAGTCTGGAGAGTATTTCACGGCTGTGGCCGCCTCCGCCGAAAGTGGCGTCGGCGTAGGTTCCGTCGGGGTTGCTGACAAGACAGTCCACCGAGGGGTGAAGAAGTACAGGATTGTGATATTTAGCCATCGCCACCCCCTACTTTTTAGAGAGTCTTTCTGCGATAGCAATGAATTCTTCGTTTGAAATTCCTGATTCCTCGAATTTCTCCTTGGCCCAGATTTCAATTTTGAAGTCATTGCCGGAGAAAACCACTTCTTTGTTGACCTCAATGGAATCGAGGAGCCTGCGGTTTATCGAGATACGGCCGAACCTTGCATCCGGTTCGACTATGTCGCGGTTCCTCATGTATTCTCTCCAGAATGTCGCGTGTTGTCTGTTGAAGGTCAGGTCGAGGGAGTTCTTGAGGTTTTCGGATTGCCTTGTCCACTCCTCGAAGGTGAACATTTCAAGACAAGGCTCGAAGAGATTTTTCTTGACGACAAACCTCATGTCGCTTCCGGGAGACAATGCCGACTTGAACGGCGAGGGGAACACGAGCCGCCCCTTGTCATCCATTTTGGCAAGATATTCTCCGATAAAAGTGACCATTTCAGATTCTTATACGCGAGGCCAAAGATACGGGAAATTTTTACATTTTATTACAATTTATTCCACTTTTTTACACAACGGGCGTGGAATGTGCTTTTAGGCCACGTAAAAGCAGGTGAGGGCTGTCTGCGGCATTAACGGGTGATAAGAGGCAGGGGGCACCGATTTTTCGGAAATTTTCTTAAAGATTTTTAAAAATTATTACCTTTGCGCCGTTTTTAGCGTTGGTTATCAGTGTAAATTTTGGAGCTATGATTAAGAATATGACGGCCGGGAGCCCTACCCGCCTGATTCTTGGTTTTGCATGGCCTCTTATCCTTGGAAGCATACTGCAGCAGGGCTACAATCTTATCGATGCGGCAGTAGTGGGACATTACTTGGGCGTCAACGCCCTTGCGGCTGTCGGTGCCGGTTCTTCGGTAATTTTTCTCATTCTCGGTTTCTGTAACGGCTGTTCCGGCGGCTTCGGCATTCCCATAGCCCAGTGCTTCGGTGCCGGTGACTACAGCGGTCTGCGCAGGTACGTTTTCTCCGCATTCCGTGTGAGCATGTTGCTGTCGCTCGTCCTTGCAGCGGCGACCGCCCTGCTTTGCGCACCCATACTTCGCTGGATGAGCACCCCCGGCCTCATCTTTCACGAGGCGTATCTCTATCTGCTGATTACTTTTCTCGGCATACCCTTCGCGATGATGTACAACCTGCTCTCCAGCATCATACGCGCTCTCGGGGACAGCAAGACACCTTTTTATTTCCTCATACTGTCGGTAATCCTGAACGTTGTCCTGGACTTCCTTTTCATTGTTGGCTTCGGCTGGGGAGTGGCAGGCGCGGCTGTCGTGACCGTGATTTCCCAGGCAGTATCCGCCATGCTGTGTTACCGCTATATGTACAGGCACTTCGAGATTCTGAACTACGTCAGTGAGGACGAGAGGACGCCTGACCACGGGCGCGAAATGCAGCTCCTTACCACAGGAGTGCCCATGGGCCTGCAGTTCTCAATCACGGCCATAGGAAGTATCATGCTCCAGAGTGCCAACAATGCCCTCGGAACCACCTGCGTGACGGCCTTCACCGTCGCCATGAGGATAAAGATGTTCTTCATAAGCCCCTGCGAGAATCTGGGAATAGCCATGGCCACCTACTGCGGCCAGAATTTGGGGGCGGGGAAGATGCAGAGGGTGCGCAGAGGCCTGGTGTCGGCCATGTTGCTTGTGTCGGCCTACGTGATAATTGGCAATGTGCTGATGTTTGTCCTTGCCGGCGAGCTTGTGGGGCTGTTCGTGGATGCGTCGGAAACGGCGATAATAGACGCGGCCGTGCTCTTCCTCCACACTTCGAGTCTGTTCTGGTTCTTCCTCGGACTGCTCTGTGTGTTCCGTTACTCTATCCAGGGGCTCGGATTTACACGACTTGCAATGATGTCCGGGGTGTTCGAGATGTTCGCGAGGATAGGAGTGAGTCTCTGGCTCGTTCCCGCATTGGACTTCCAGGGAGTTGCGCTCGGCGACCCCACTGCCTGGGTTGCGGCATGCGTGTTCCTCGTGCCGGCAATGTCCTATGTCTACCGGAGGCTTACCCGGCCCCACGACGGACATACAAATATTCCCGGCCAGCCACATCTGTCGCCGACCGGGAAAGTTGTCTGTGAAAACTGATCCCTCAGATTGTCGTCTGCGGAAGTTTATTGCACGAAGGCCACTATCTCACCCTTGACTACAGTCTTGCCCTGGGGAACGGTGACGGCTACTATGCGTCCGCTCACGGCGGGGATAATCTCCTCCATTCCATAATAGGTCTGGACATAGCCGCAGGCCTTGCCTTCGCTCACCGCGGTGCCGGCAACGGGGGCGGTGGATTCATCGTCCACGTCAAGCTGCCAGAGCAACTGGCCCTTTACGGGAGCCTGCACGGGAGTGGCGTCGGGATATTTCTCGACATACTTGTCAATATCGAAGGTGGGCATTTCCACGACAGGACGAGTGATGACTATGGGGGCGCCGGCCTTGGCCTTGAAGTCCTCGAGTTCCTTGTTGAACCTCTCCTTGGCCACGCCGCTCTTGTAGTCGCGGTACTGTCTTTCGTGCATTGCCAACTCGAAGAGTTCTTCGTCGTCCTGGCCGCAGTCCCAGCCTTCTTCCTCCATCATCTTGCGGAACTTGGGCAGTTCGTCGGGATATTCGTCCTGAGGGTTGCCGTCGTAGAATTCGCTTCCGTTCTTCTTTGCAAGTTCGACTAATTCCGGAGCGAGTTCGCCGGGCAGCTTGCCCATCTTGCCGAGTATCATTCCCCAGGTGTCCTTGTCTATGGAGCTGAAGCGGGGTTTGTTCTGGCTGAGCGAGAGCAGGTTCATGAGGGCCGTGTTCTTGACGTACTGGCTGAAAGGTGTCACGAGGGGAGGATAGCCGAGACGGGGCCATACATATTCCACCTCGTTGAACAGGCGTACCATCAGGGTGTCAAGGCTGCTCTCGGGCTTGCCGTTCGCGCGCTCGGAGGCGTTGATTGCCGCCTTGAAGCCCTTGAGGTCGGCCATCATGGAGCCCATCATTCCTCCCGGAAGGCCGCAGCCTACGAGCAGGGAGCTCATCAGGGCATTGCTGGGGTTAATCCAGTAGCCGAGGAAGTCGTCGATGAATTCCTGGGTAAGCCTGCGCACTTCCATGTAGGCGTCCATATTGATGTCTTTCACGAGGAAGCCGTCAGCGCGGAGCATCTGCTGTATGGTGATGACGTCGGGATGGACTTTTCCCCAGGAGAGCGGCTCCACTGCCACGTCTATATAGTCGACTCCGGCCCTTGCAACTTCGAGCATTGAAGCGGGTGAGAAACCGGGGCCGCAGTGGCCGTGGTACTGTATCTTGATGTGGGGATATTTCTTCTTGATTTCGGAGGTGAGTTCCCCGAGGAAGCTCGGACGTCCGATTCCGGCCATGTCCTTGAGGCAGATTTCGTCAGCGCCGTACTCCACGAGATGCTTCACGAGGTCCATATAGTACTCCACGGTATGGATGGGGGAGTGGGTGACTGACAGGGCCGCCTGGGAAATCATTCCGGCCTTTTTGGCGTATTCGATGGAGAGCTTGAGGTTGCGGTGGTCGTTGAGTCCGCAGAATGACCTGGAAATGTTGGTGCCCTGGGCATTCTTCACCTTGAACATGAGTTCGCGCACGTCTGCCGGTACGGGGTTCATGCGCAGAGCGTTGAGTCCTCTTTCGAGCATGTGGGTCTGGATACCCACCTTGTTGAAGGGAGCGGTCCACTTGCGGACTGCGATGTTGGGGTTTTCTCCGTAGAGGAGATTTACCTGTTCGAAGGCTCCGCCGTTGGTCTCTACACGGTCAAAACAACCCATGTCAATAATAGCGGGAGCCACTCTGACGAGCTGGTCGACTCTCGGCTGATACTTGCCGGAGGACTGCCACATATCCCTGTACACGAGGGAAAATTTTATTTCTTTCTTTCCCATTTCTTTTAGGTTTTATACGTACGAAAACGCACAAAGATAGCAGAAAAAATTAAACGTACTACGGAGTGGCCCGCAAGTTTGGCGGGGACATGTCCCGAGCCGCGACAGGCCGGGAGCAGGTCCCGTGGAAAGTATTGAAAGTCCGGGTTCCAATGACTATCTTGCCGGCTGTCTTGTCCGCTGTCTTGCCGACTGTCTTGACAGGACGCTCCGGGGGCAGGCGCAGCTGTGAATATGTCGTGATTTGCGCTTCCGGAGTTGCGACGGACAAACAAGTTTCGAGTAGATATGAAATTCATCCATACAAGTGACTGGCATCTCGGCCAGGTGTTCAACGACTATGAGCGCAACCGGGAGCATGAGAACTTTTTCAGGAGGCTTTCCGAAATAATAAGGCAGGAAAGGCCCGATGCCCTGCTTGTCAGCGGGGACATTTACCACAATTCGGTGCCCTCCGTCTCGGTCCAGCGTTTCTATACGGACAAGATACTGGAACTCAGGGAGGCCTGCAGTACCATGACGATAATAGTCACGGCCGGCAATCACGACAGTCCCTCCCGTCTCGAGATTGACCGCAAGCTTTGGGAACATGTAGGAGTGAGGGTGACAGGAGGATTGCAACGGAACGCAGGCAAACTCGAACTTGACAGGCATATCATAGAAATAAGTTCGGCGGATGGCAGTCCTGCCGGATATGTAATAGCCCTTCCGCATATCTACAGGCAGAATTATCCGCCTGCAAACGAGTATGGCGGGGAGGCAGACGGGGAAACAGACGGAGAGAGGGACTGGAAGAAAGACGGGAGGTATAGCGGGGAGACGGCTGGGAAAATGGACTGGAAGACTGACCGGGGAGCAGGTGAGGAAATGGGCAACAGGACGGACGGAAGGTCGGGTGGAGAAACGGACGGGGAAACAAGCGGGAATACGGGCAGTGAGATAAACGATGCTGCCGAGCTCCGCCAGCAGAAATTCTACAAGGCATTGATAGAAAGGGTCAGGAGTATTAATACCGGGGAACTTCCTGTCGTGATAATGGCTCACCTTGCCGTTTCGGGCTGTGATATATCAGGACATCAGGAACCGATAGGAGGGATGGAATATAGCCCGTTAGACATTTTCCCGGACGGGTATGACTATCTTGCTCTCGGACACATACATCATCCGCAGACCT
>CAZMTY010000024.1:0-28529 GCA_964569595.1 uncultured Muribaculaceae bacterium | reverse complement strand
ACTGTTCCGTCGCCCGCCCGTCCCGGCGTCCTGCGCCGGAACTTGACGCCATTCAGGACACGGCAATAATGAATATTTCCGCACGCTGACAATTAAAAGTAAAACTTGCATTGTCCCGGCTTCTGACTATATTTGCGAATTGAGCCACTAATGGATGAATTCTTTATTTGACCGATTACCCCGTTACATGCTCGGAAGAAAGGAGCTGGCCCTGACCATAATTTTCACGGCCATGTTTTCTTTCGTTGTCATCATACTGGGTCTTCCGTTCTCGCGTAACCCCTGGCTGGAACTCGGCACGGGGTGGGCTCTGCTCCTTGCGACCTTCTTCTTCCTGCTTTGCGCCGTAATCGTGACCGTGAGCCGCCTGCTGCTCTTCACCATGGGCTCCAGACGCGGGCTCAGCGTCCTCGGCTATATTCTTTGGAGTTTAGGAGAGATACTGACAGTAAGTCTGTTATATACTGTCTTTACCGTCAAGGGCCAGGAGGCCGGAGTCGTGGACATGAGCGACAGGAGCACGTTTATGATTTTCATCGGGACCATGGTTTTCATCATGGGATGCATAGGTATACCTTACGCCGTCTCATGGCTCTTCCTTAGCCTTAGCAACAGCGTGGACACCCTGCGCCTCTCGAACTACCGCCAGGTCGTCAGCGATCAGCCGGAAAAGGCCTACGAGGACAGGCGTATCACCCTGTTCGACAACAGCGGGGTACTGAAATTTTCCATCAGTTCCGAAAATCTCTATTTCATCGAGTCCGACGACAACTACATAAAGGTCTGGTATTCCGACAGTGCCGGGCAGATACGCCAGTACATGCTCAGATGCAGGCTCAAGACGGTCGAGGACAGTTTTGCGGACAGTGACCTCGTGCGCTGCCATCGCAAATACATAGTGAATATCACCAAGGTCAAGATACTCAAGGCCGAGAAAGAAGGCTACAAAATCAGCCTCGACTCCGAGAATCTGGGGACCATTCCGATTTCGAAAACGTACGAGCAGAACGTGCTCTCAAGGTTCAATTCAAAATAATTATGTGGCAAAGAATCCAGACACTTTATCTTTTCCTGTCGACAGTGCTTGTGGCCCTGCTTTTCTTCTGCAACAAGTCGCAGGGCGTATCCTTTATCTCGTATTTCCCCTACCTGATTCTGATTGTCGTAATCACGGTTCTTCATCTCATAGCGCTGACTACGTGGAGATTCAGGATTTTCCAGATGCGGACGGCAATGCTTGCCGCCATAATCACCGTGGCCCTTCAGGTATGGTTAATCGTCGATTTCCTGGCAATACACAAGGATACGGGCTTCTACATCACCGCCATGTTCCCCTTCGCGGCCATAGTTTTCGATGCGCTCGCGGCGAGGAGCATATTTGCCGATGAACTTATAGTACGCAGCGCTTCGAGACTGCGCGGCGCCAGACGAGGGGACAGGAGCGGGAAAAAGTCCGCCCTAAAGCCCGGGAAGGCGCAGAAAAAATAAAGTCAACCCGGGTGTAACACCGGGGATCCATAAAAATTCAAGTTTATGAAAATTCCAGAATCAGAACTCATTATCAACAAGGACGGCTCGGTATTCCATCTCCATATCAGACCGGACCAGTTGGCCGACAACGTCATTCTTGTCGGTGACCCCGGCAGGGTGGAGATGTTCAGACCCCTCCTCGACACGGTTGAGGCCGAAAACGCTTCCCGCGAATTTGTCTGGATGACGGGTACTTACAGGGGCAAGGGCTTCACGGTGCTCTCCACGGGCATAGGTACGGACAATATCGACATAGTCATGACCGAACTCGATGCCCTGGCAAACGTGGATTTCAATACACGTGAACTCCTGCCGCAGCACCGTACCCTCAATATACTCAGAATAGGTACCTGCGGGGCCATACAGCCCGACATTCCGCTCGGTTCCTTCATTTTCTCCCACATTTCAGTGGGTTGCGACGGTCTCCTGAACTGGTATGAGGACCGCGATTCCATCGCCCTGACCGACTTCGAGGAGGCTTTCAAGGAGCATGTCCACTGGGACAGGCATTTGCCCGACCCCTATTTCGTGAGGGCTTCCGATAAAATCATTTCAAAGTTCGCCGACTGCACGGTCAAGGGGATGACGATTTCCGCCTCCGGTTTCTACGGGCCTCAGGGCAGGGTGGTGCGTCTCGGCCTGGCCATGCCGGATATGCTCGAGGACTTCGAGAGTTTCTCTTACGGAGGCTACAGGATAACGAATTTCGAGATGGAGGGTTCGGCTTTGGCCGGGCTTGCCGCGAAACTCGGACACAATGCCGGTACGGTATGTTGCGCGATAGCCCACCGCTATCTCAAGGATGCCAACACCGATTACAAGCCCCGCGTGGCGGAACTCGTAGGCCTGGCCCTCGACAGGCTGGCCGATTGAGCCGATTGGCCGGAGTATTTGAGCTTGATGAAAGATGAAAGGAGCACCCGCCGGCTTCCTGCGTTTGAAGCGGAGCGTAAGGCCGGCTGAAAGGCAATTTCAGCTGAGGTATTCTACCGAGGAGCCGGAGGGTGATACAAGTCGGGAAATCTGCTCACCCAGGGCACCGAGAATCTCGTCATTGAGCATTGTGTGGACAAGTTCATCCTCCCTGTCGGCGGAACAGAGCATGTCCCCTTTTTCCATGAGCTCCGTAAGCCTGTCATAGTCCGTGAGCTGTCTTATGAGAGCGGTGCAACAGCCGGTGTCGGAGACGGAAATCGCCAGAAGCAGGTGGGAAGTGAGTATGGTCGTGCCCCCGTAGCGCAGGGCCTCGTAGGCTGCCGTGTTGAGCACCCTGAGTGCCGCTTTGGTCGGACGGACGGACTGCAGTTCATCAAAATTTGCGGCCCTGTCAAGAAAAATGTGCTCATCAATGGTGCGCTTCATGTCATCAAGGTCAAATCCTTCGATTTCAAGAACTTTGCAGGCGTCGTTGTTCCTGTTGCGCAGCAGCCCGAGCATGAGGTGGTCCACGCCTGCCACCTTGTATCCCGTACGTATGGCTTCCTCGGCTGCATAACCGAGGATGTCAACCATTTTATCTGAGAACATCAGTTGCACGGCCTGAAAATTTATCTTAACTTTGCAAGTTAGGAATTAATTCGGAATTTATTAACCATTTATGAATAGTGAGGTAAAGAATCCTGAAGAAATTCAGGAAGAAGCGGTAGGGATAATTGAGCCGGTGGAGATTGACCAGGAGATGCGTTCGGCCTATATCGACTACTCGATGTCGGTCATTGTCTCGAGGGCTCTGCCGGATGTGAGAGACGGTCTGAAACCTGTACAGAGAAGGGTGCTGTTCGGAATGGACGGGCTCGGTCTGAATTACAGCGGGCAGACGAAAAAATCTGCCCGTATAGTCGGTGAGGTGCTCGGTAAACTCCACCCGCACGGCGATTCAAGCGTATATGATGCCATGGCCCGCCTCGCGCAGGACTGGAATCAGAGATACCCCCTTATCTTCGGTCAGGGCAACTTCGGCTCCATGGACGGAGACCCGGTTGCGGCGATGCGATACACGGAGGCAAAGCTGGAGAAAATAGCCGGAGAGGTACTTGCGGACATCGAGAAGGACACCGTAGACATGATGCTGAACTTCGATGATTCGTTGGAGGAGCCCACCGTGCTGCCCACCAAGGCGCCGCTGCTCCTGCTGAACGGGTCTTCAGGTATAGCGGTCGGAATGGCCACGAACATGGCCCCGCACAATCTCGGAGAGTGCTGCGATGCGATTTGTGCCTATATTGACAACCCTGACATCAACACCGAAGGCCTGATGGAACACATCAAGGGCCCCGATTTCCCCACGGGAGGCATAATCATGGGCCGTCAGGGCATCATCGACGCCTACAATACGGGACGCGGAAGGGTGGTCATCAGGGCAAGGGCCGAGATAGAGGAACTTGACAACGGCCGTGAGGCAATAGTGGTTACGGAAGTTCCCTACATGGTCAACAAGGCTGACATGCTCACCCGCATCAGCGATATGGTCCATGACAAGAAGATAGAGGGAATAGCCGACATACGTGAACTTACCAACCGTGAGGGTATCAGAATAGAGTTCATAGTCAAGAAAGAGGCGAATGCGAATGTGGTGCTGAACACCCTCTTCAAGTACACCCCGCTGCAGAGCAGTTTCTCCATCAACAACGTGGCGCTTGTCCACGGACGTCCCCGCACCCTGAGCCTGAAGGAAATCATCGCGAACTTCGTCGATTTCCGCCACGAGGTGATACGTCGCAGGACCGAGTTCGACCTCAAGAAGGCCAAAGAACGCGCCCACATACTGGAAGCCCTGCTCAAGGCCATAGATGTCATAGACGAGATAATCGCCACAATCAGGGCCTCGAATACCCAGGAACTCGCCAGGACGGCCCTCATGGAGAAGTTCGGCTTCGATGCCGTGCAGGCGGCCGCAATCGTGGCAATGCGTCTGGGACAGCTGGCCGGGCTCGAAAGGATAAAGCTGCAGAAGGAGTACGACGAGCTCAAGGCTTTCATCGAGCGCTGCGAGCGTATTCTTGCCAGCGATGCCGAACAGCTGGCCATAGTGAAGCAGGAGTGTGCCGAACTGAAGCAGAAATACGGCGATGCCCGCCGCACCGAAATAACCATGTCCGAGGACGAATTCAACCCCGAGGACTTCTACGCCGATGAGGATGTGGTGATTACCATTTCCAAGTTCGGATACATAAAGAGGACGCCTCTCTCCGAGTTCCATACCCAGGCCCGCGGAGGAGTGGGCAAGAAGGCCAGCGCAACCCGCGACGAGGATTTCATAGAGCATATCTATGTGGCCAACATGCACTCGACCATGCTCTTCTTCACCGACAGGGGCATGTGTTACCGCCTGAAGGTGTTTGAGTTGCCCGAGGGTTCACGTACGTCCAAGGGGCGTGCGGTGCAGAACCTGCTGGAGGTCGGTTCCGGTGAAAGTATACGGACCTATCTGAACGTCAAGTCGATAGAGAATCCGGAGTATACGAGCACCCACAGTGTGACCCTGATTACCCGTCAGGGCACCGTGAAGAAGACAAGCCTGGCCGAGTATGCCAACAGGCGCAGCCGCAACAAGGGCATAATAGCCATCAACCTGCGCGAAGGCGACGGACTGCTGGATGCCCTGCTGACCGACGGGAATGCGGAAATCATGATAGCCGCAAGGAACGGACAGTGCTGCCGTTTCAGTGAGCGGGATATACGCGAAATGGGACGTAACTCTTCAGGAGTGAGGGGTATACATCTCGGGGAAGGAGACGAGGTGATAGGTGCGATTTCCTATGTTCCGGGAGAGGAACACGGTTCGGTTCTGGTAGTGAGCGACAACGGATACGGCAAGCGCTCCGAGACCGAGGCCTACCGCAAGACCGCAAGGGGCGCAAAGGGAGTCAAGACCCTCGACATTACCGATAAAACGGGCAAGTTGCTTGCAATCAAGTATGTGACCGAGGATAACGACCTTATGATAATAACCCATTCGGGACTTTCCATAAGGATGCCTGTCTCCGACATAAGGCTGAGCGGAAGGGCTACCCAGGGTGTGCGCCTCATCAACCTGCGCGAAGGCGATTCGATCGCGGCGGTTTCAGCGGTCGCAAAAGAGGGGACGGAGGATGACAGATATGAAGCCGGGGAAAATGTGGGGGAATCTTCCGGAACGCTTGGGCAGGAAACTGAAAATTTGTAAACTTATAGCATTAACGTGATATCTTTATTATGAAAAAGTTCTTTTTAGTTTTGGCTGTGGCTTCATCCATGCTGGCAGTTGATGCAGTTGCCCAGGTGAAGAGTCCGGCCGCCGCCAAGTCTGCCGTAAGTAAGGCTGAGGCTGCCGTGAACAACCCCAAGCAGAACACCAAATCCACGACCTGGATCAAGTATGGTGACGCTCTGCTCAGTGCTTATGATGCCCCCGTAGGCAATGTATGGTTAGGCATGTCTTATCAGGAGTACGCCCTGCTCGGTGGAGGGGAGAAGCCTTCGTCCGAGTCTCAGGCCGTGGTTGGTGGACGTCCTATGTTAAAACTTGAGTTTGAGGGTAAGAACCTGTACTTCAACGAGAACTCCCAGCTCGAGATAGTAGAGGTTACCGAGCCCGTGGTTGAGGACGTGCTCGACAAGGCTTTTGAAGCCTACAGGCAGGCCGCGGCTCTCGACCCCGCAGGAAAGAAGACGAAGAACATATCACAGGGACTTCAGTCAGTGTCAACCAAATTCATTGACGATGCCTATACCGCCTATTCTTTCGGCAGGTATGCAGAGGCTTCAGTGCTCTTCGAGAAGGCGGCCGCAGCTTCAGCCGAGGCTCCTCTCTCCCAGCTCGACACCAACTCCGTATACAATGCAGGCTACACCGCCTGGATGGCCGGGGATTACGAGCGTGCCAAGCCTTTCTTCGAGAAATGTCTCGCCAATGGTTACACCGGAGTTGAAGGCGGTGAAGTGTATTCCAGGCTCGCAGACATCGCTGAAAGGGAGGGAGACAAGGTTGCCAGCAAGAACTATCTTGAAGAAGGCTTCTCGAAATACCCCCAGAGCCAGGGCATTCTCGTAGGACTCATCAACTACTACGTGACGAGCGGCGAGGATACCGACCGTCTTTTCGTCCTGCTTGAGGAGGCCAGGAAGAACGAGCCCAACAATCCTTCCCTCTACTATGTCGAGGGTAATATACACAAGCAGCTCGGTAACGGAGAGGCCGCAGTGGCCGCATACCGCGAGTGCGCGAACATCGACCCCAACTACGCGTTCGGTTATATCGGAGAGGGAGTCTATTACTATGACCTGGCGGTAGACCTTCAGAACGCGGCTTCAGAGGAACTTGACGACGAGAAGTACGTAGCCCTCCTGGGTGAGTTCGAAACCGCACTCAAGTCCTGCATCGCGCCTTTCGAGACCGCGTTCGAACTCACGGATGACGTTGAAATCAAGGTGAGCGTGGCCGAGTACCTCAAGAACGCCTGCTTCCGCTTCCGCACCGAGAGTGACTACCAGGCCAAGTACGAGAAGTATTCGAATTACAACGGACAGTAATCGATTCCCGTGACCGTGAGCACCCTTTCGAGGGTGGCGGTCATATTGTCGAAATCATAGGGAGTGAGCCAGTCGCCACGTCGGCCGGCCCACTCTTTTACGTATATGGTACTGTAGGTTTCAGTCAGCATCCCCGGGAGCGTACACCAGGTAAAATCAAGCTGGGGACGGAGCATGGCCTTCTCTCCGGTGAAGCTGTCGTGGACGAAACGCAGGGTTACCGTCATGCCGAGCCGCGTGTTTACGGCGCTCATGTTGGAGACCACGTTGCCGAGGGAATAGATCACCGGGCGTCCTCCTGTCATTACGGTATCCTGGACTACGTGGGGGTGTGCGCCCACCACCGCATCCACGCCTTGGGACAGAAGCCACTCCGCCCATTTCTCCTGGGTGGAATTGTGCGTAAGGCTGTATTCCGTGCCCCAGTGGGGAAGTGCAATGATGAAGTCGGCCCCGTGGTCCTTTGCCCTTCCTATGGCCGCGGCCACGTCCTCCCTGTCCATGAGATTGACCCGGGGCCACCCGCCGGTGGCGGGAAAATTGGTCCCGTAAGTGAAATTGACCAGGGCTATCCTGAGTCCTTTGGAAAAGAGCATCAGCGGATAGTTACTCTCCTTCTCCGCACTGTCGCTTGCGCTGCCGGTGTACCTGACGCCGAGACTGTCCCTCAAGGCCGAATATACCGCGAGTGTACGGCTCAGGCCCTTTGCGCCCCTGTCGAGGATATGGTTGTTGGCGGTCAGGAAGACATCGGTGCCGCAGTCGCGGGCGAGATATTCGGCGTAACTGTCCGGCGCAGAGAATGCCGGGTACCCGCTGTAGGGCTTGCCTCCGAGGGAGAATTCAAGGTTGGCAATGCAGAAATCCGCGGCGCGCATGCTGTCTGCGATGCCTGAAAGAAAAGTGTCGTGGTCGTATTCCAATTGTCTGGCGTGCATCATCACGTCCCCGAGGATCAGCAGGCTGACGGTATCCCGCCGACCGGGCAAGGCTGCTCTCGGGAGCCGTAAATCGAACTGTGCGTAGGCTTCGCAGACGCTTACGCAGATGATGAGGAGAACGGACAATGCGCTTCGCTTCATACGATGCAAATTTAAAACTTTATATTAATTTTGCAGCGATGAAAAAGTTGAGTTACATGGCGTTGTTTTGCCTGCTGATTTTTCTCCCGACAGGCTGTGATTTCTTCCGCAAAATGGCCGGGAGACCTACTTCCGCCGAAATAGAGGAGATGCGTGCGACTATTGAGGCTGAGCGTGCAGCCCACGAGGCGACATTGGACACACTTGACCGGCTTCGCCGTGTAGCCGATTCGCTGGCTGCCGTGGATGCCGCGAGGAAGGCTTCGCCCTACAGGATGGGGCATTTCACAGCCGTTTCCGCCGAATCGCTGCCCTACCGTTATTACATAATCGTGGGGGCTTTCGCCTATCCGGAGAATGCGGAAAGATGTGCCGCGAGACTTCTGAAGCAGGACTTGTCGCCTACCCTTATTCACGGACTTAACCGACTGATTGCAGTGGGTATATACCCCACCAACAGCCTGGATGAGGCCCGTTCCATACGGGACAGGGTCCGTGAAAGCGGTATCAGCCGTGATGCGTGGATTCTGTACGGCAAGTAGAAATTGATGTGATGAAAAAAGCGGTTTTCTTCCTGTCGTTCTTCATCTGTGTGAGCCTTGCTGCCCAGTACAGGGAAGGTGCCCTCGTGGAATTGGGCGAAAGTGAGGTGGTGTCTTCGATGAAGGCTCAGGTTTCCTTCCTGTCTTCCGCAATGCTGGAGGGCCGCAAGGCCGGTTCAGAGGGAGAGAGGTTGGCTGCCGAATATATCAGCCAGGAGCTGATGTCCTGTGGTGTGGATGTGCTCAGCGGCCCTGACGGCGAGGTTTTCGGCATAAAACAGGAAAACGGCGATACCCTGACCTCCTGCAACGTGGTGGGCTTCATCCCCGGTTACGACAGGAAACTCAGGGACAGATATATAGTGATAGGTGCCCGGCTCGACAATCTCGGCACTTCCACGGTGACAATCAACGGAGAAAAGACCACCAAGATATACTACGGAGCGAACGGGAATGCTTCCGGGCTGTCCATGATGATGCAGTTGGCCCACAAGCTCAGTACCAACAGCGTCCTGCTCAAGCGCTCCGTACTGTTCGTGGCCTTCGGGGCCTCGGTAGACCTCAATGCCGGCGCGTGGTACTTCCTGAACCGTTCCTTCCCTGACCCTTCGGCCATAGATGCGATGATAAATCTGGACATGGTGGGTACGGGTTCCCGGGGCTTCTATGCCTATACTTCTTCCAATCCCGACCTGAATACCCTGATTTCCAAGCTGGACCTGACCCTTCAGCCCGTCCATCCCCGACTGGTGTCGATGGAACCGGTGAACTCCTCGCACAGGATGTTCTACGACAAGGAGATACCCTCGGTACTTTTCACCACCGGAATGTACCACGAGTACAACAGCGAAAGGGATACTGCCCACATTCTCGAATATGACTGGATGGAGAGGGAGCTCGAATACATTTACAACTTTACCCTCGAACTGGTAAACGGGACGGCGCCCTCGTTCAGGCAGCAGGATGACACTTCCCGGACTTACAGTCAGGACAGCGACGTGGTTCCCTTCGGGGAATGCGATGTCAGACCTGTATTCCTCGGTTCGAGCGACCCGGCGACCTTCCTCAGCAAGTGGGTGTATGTGTATCTGAGATACCCGGACGAGGCTGTGGAGAACGGAATACAGGGCAGGGTGCTCGTGAATTTCGTGATAGACGAGAAGGGCAAGGTCACGAATGTGCGGGTGATCCGGGGAGTGCACGAACTTCTGGATGCGGAGGCGGTACGCGTCATCAGCGCTTCGCCGAACTGGAAGCCCGCGAGGGTGCGTGGCCAGAAGGTGAAGTGCGAGTTGTCGATGTATGTTGAATTTAAATTGAAAAAACGATAGAGATTCTTTATGGATTACGATTTCAGGTCAATCGAGAGCAAATGGCAGTCTCGTTGGGCTTCGGAAAAGGAGTTTGAGGTCAGAGAAGACGAATCCAAACCTAAGTATTATGTTCTGGACATGTTCCCCTATCCGTCTGGGGCGGGGCTTCATGTGGGTCATCCGCTCGGCTACATCGCGAGCGACATCTTCGCCAGATACAAGAGATTGAAGGGATTCAACGTGCTGCATCCCATGGGTTATGACGCGTTCGGTCTCCCGGCGGAGCAGTATGCCATACAGACGGGCCTGCATCCGGAACTGACGACGGACAAGAACATAGCACGCTACCGTCAGCAGCTTGACCGCATAGGCTTTTCATACGACTGGGACAGGCAGGTCAGGACCTGTGACCCGGATTACTACAAGTGGACGCAGTGGGCCTTCCTCAAGATGTTCGACAGCTGGTACGACCCGGAGCAGGACAAGGCCCGCCCTATCAGTGAGCTCGTGAGCCGTTTCGAAACCGTGGGTTACGACGGAGTCTCCCCGGAAGAGTGGGCGAAGGCGGGAGAGAAGGAAAAGTCCGACATACTCATGCGCTACCGCATTGCCTATCAGGGCGAGACCACGGTAAACTGGTGTGAGGGGCTCGGAACCGTACTCGCGAATGACGAAGTGAAGGACGGCATCAGCGTCAGGGGAGGCTATCCCGTGGTGCAGAAGAAGATGACCCAGTGGCAGCTCAGGGTTTCAGCATACGCCGACAGGCTTCTGGATTCGCTCGACTCGCTTGACTGGAGCGATTCGCTGAAAGAGATGCAGCGCAACTGGATAGGCCGCTCCGAGGGAACGGAGATGGTCTTCGATACCGTATGCGACGGAAAGCATCTGCCCGTTACCATTTTCACCACGAGGGCGGATACGATATTCGGAGTGACTTTCATGGTACTGGCTCCCGAGAGCGAACTCGTGCGGCAACTGACTTCGGAAGGGCACAGGAGCGAAGTGGAGGAGTATGTACGCAGCGCCGCGAGGAAAACCGAGAGGGAGAGGCTTGCGCAGACACGCAGCGTCACCGGAGTCTTCACGGGTTCATACGGAATCAATCCCCTCAGCGGTGAGAAAATCCCCATTTGGGTGTCGGAATATGTACTCGCGGGCTATGGGACCGGAGCCATCATGGCGGTACCGGCCCACGACAGCCGCGACTATGCCTTCGCCAGGCAGTTCGGACTGCCCATTGTTCCAATCATAGAGGGTTGCGACGTGTCGGAAGAGAGTTTCGACGCCAAGGAGGGTATCATGTGCAACTCGGGTTTCCTCAACGGAATGAGCGTGAAAGAGGCCATAGAAGCGACAAAGGACTATGTGGAGGCCCACGGACTGGGACGCCGCAAGGTCAATTACCGTCTGCGCGACGCCATATTCTCGCGCCAGCGCTATTGGGGTGAACCCTTCCCCATTTATTACAAGGACGGCATACCCATGCCCCTGCCGGAGTCGGAACTGCCACTGAAGCTGCCTGAAATCGATTCTTTCAAGCCTTCGGACGACGGGGAACCGCCCCTTGCCCGTGCGGCGGACTGGAACTACAAGGGCTATCCTCTCGAAAAGAACACCATGCCCGGCTTCGCCGGCTCCAGTGCCTATTATCTCAGGTATATGGACCCCCACAATGATTCGGCCCTTGTAAGCCGCGAGGCCAATGAGTACTGGCGCAGCGTGGACCTGTATGTGGGCGGAACCGAGCATGCGACCGGACACCTCATCTATTCCCGTTTCTGGAACAAGTTCCTCTATGACCTCGGCTATGTGTGCGAGGATGAGCCTTTCCGCAAGCTCGTGAACCAGGGAATGATACAGGGCCGCTCCAATTTCGTGTACAGGATAGTAGGGACCAATACCTTCGTTTCTCTGGGGCTCAAGGACAAGTACCAGACTACGGAGATACACGTGGACGTCAATCTGGTACACAACGACAGGCTCGACACCGAAGCCTTCAGGAAGTGGAGGCCGGAGTATGCCGATGCTGCCTTCGAACTCGAGAACGGGGAATATGTCTGCGGCTGGGCCGTGGAGAAGATGAGCAAGTCCATGTACAACGTGGTCAATCCCGATGACATCTGCGACCGCTACGGTGCCGACACCCTCAGGCTCTACGAAATGTTCCTCGGTCCCGTGGAGCAGAGCAAGCCTTGGGATACCAAGGGAATAGACGGAGTAAACAGATTCCTCAAAAAGTTCTGGAGGCTGTTCTTCGCCAAGGAAGGCTGGGCCGTTACGGAGGAAAAGGCGGGGACTGCCGAGCTCAGGGTGCTGCACAAGCTCATAGGCAAGGTTCAGGATGATATAGAGAATTTCTCCTTCAATACCGCGGTGAGTGCATTCATGATAGCAGTCAACGAACTCGGTGCCATGAAATGCGCCAAGAGGGAGATACTCGAGCCCATGGTGGTGCTGCTTTCGCCTTTCGCACCCCATGTCGCCGAGGAACTCTGGCACCTGCTCGGACATGAGGACAGCGTGACCTACGCTGCCTTCCCGGAGTATATAGCCGAATATGCGGCGGATGATACCGTGACCTACCCCGTGCAGTTCAACGGAAAGATGAGATTCACTGTGGAACTGCCCGAATCGGCCACGCCGGAAGATGTGGAGCGGACGGTCAGGGCCATGGAGCAGACGGCCAAATGGTCGGACGGCAAGACGATAGTCAAGGTGATAGTCGTACCTAAAAGAATAATCAACATAGTTTTGAAGTAATGAAATCGAAGTTCGGGTCAGTACTGAAGGATTATACCATACTGACCGTGGCATCGTTCATCTTTGCCGCCGCCTGGGAATGCTTCATGATTCCAAACGGGATGTCGGCGGGAGGCATGATGGGACTCTGTACCATCATTCAGTTCGCGACCTTCGACCTGATTCCGGCGCAGATTTCCTACGTCGTAATCAATGCCGTGCTGATGATCATCGCCGTATTGGCGATGGGCATAGGTTTCGGGTTCAAGACGATTTACTGCATTGCGGTCTCAACCCTGGCCATGAGCCTTTTCAGTTCTGCCGAGTTCCTGCATTCGGTGCCCGGAGAATTTTTCTACATCGAGCAGAAGGTCCTGATTCCCATTATCGCCGGAGCAATCGAGGCTATGGGCATAGGACTCATAATCAAGTACGGCGGCAGCACCGGAGGTACTGACATTGTGGCACTTATGGTCAACAAATACTGGCCGGTGTCGCTGAGTACCACTTTCCTGCTGACGGACCTCGCGATTTGTTCGCTGCTCCTGCTTCTCCCGGACAAGAACTTCTCGGACATGTGCTACGGTCTCGAGATGATGGTGGTGTTCGCCATGATGGTGGACATAGTGGTCGGGGGAAAGCGCACCTCCTACCAGTTGCTCGTGTTCTCCGAGCGTTACAAGGAGATAGCGGACCATATCATCAACAATATGGACAGGGGAGTGACAGTCCTGGAAGGCATGGGCTGGTACACCAAGAAAACCAAGCCCGTGTTGCTGATACTCATAAACCAGAAAGAGTTGCCTTCCCTGAGCAAAGTCATCAAGAACACGGATCCGAGGGCCTTCCTGTCGATTTCTCCTACCCACAATGTCTACGGCGAGGGCTTCGAGGAGATGAAGACCGGGGTCAACTTGAAAAAACAGAAAAATTCCGACAAAAATTCCGACAAAAATGGCAATTGACTCCAAGCAGATACTGATATATTTTAAAGAATACGTACTGATAACCATAGGACTCCTGGGGTATGTAATGGGGTGGATACTCTTTCTGCTTCCCAACAACCTCATAGGCGGAGGGGTTGCAGGTCTGGCCTCCATTATTCAGTATGCCACGGGTATCAAGTTGGGATATCCCTATTTGATAATCAACGGGGCGTTGCTGATTACCGCCTTCTTCGTGCTCGGAAAGGGTTTCGGCGGGAAGACAATCTATGCCATTATACTGACGTCCGTCTGCCTTAACCTCCTCCAGGGAGTTGTTCCGCAAGGCATAATCGAAGACCTGGCCCTCAGAAACGGAAAACTGCTCTGTACTATCATGGGCGGTATACTTTCCGGGGTGGGGATAGGTGTCGCAATCACCCAGGGTGGCAGCACGGGGGGTACCGACATCGTTGCGCTCATAGTCAACAAGTACCGCAACGTGTCACCGGGAAGGATGATGCTGTTCATCGACGTGCTGATTATGCTGTCGTCCCTGCTCGTTCCTTCCTACACTTCCGACGGGGAGATGCTGCCCTGGTCCGAGAAGATTACCACGGTCGTCTATGGTTTCATACTCGTTACCGTAAGCAGCGCGGTGGTGGACCTCTACCTTTCGGGTTCCCGCCAGTCCGTGCAGGTCTTCGTCTTCTCCAAGAAGTACGGGGAAATCGCGGATGCCATCACCGGAACTTTCCACAGGGGAGTGACCGTGCTCGACGGGGTGGGCTGGTACACCAAGGACGATGTCAAGGTGCTGATGGTAATCACCCGTAAGGCTGACCTCGGAATGCTGCTGAAATACATCAATACCGTGGATTCCACGGCCTTTATCTCCGTGGCCTCGGTAAGCGGAGTGTACGGAAAGGGATTCGATGTGATAAAAAATCTTGGCAATCATAAAAAGAAAAACTTAGAGGCATAAAAAACAGAAAAAATGAGCCTTTCTGCCACCCATAAGTTACTTAATGGGTGGTCTGTTTTTTTATATTTGCGGGCGGGATGTACGGAACCTGACGACCACTGAAAAATCCGTTTGCCGACGATAACCAATTTTGTTTCGTGTGACCGAATTTACTGAAAGTAGGAGCCAAATTTAACCTTATGTGGTGGAAACTGTTGAAATCCACTGACACGTTTCTGGTGTCGACTTCCATTTGCTGCGCAATTCTGCCCGGCTTGGCGGAGGCTCTTGTCTGTTCTGCCGCGCCGGACATCAATCTTGTATTCAATTCGCTCGTGAGTGCAAGCGCGATTGTCCTGATGAGACCCTTGCCCGACAGCGGGACAAGGTCCGGCACAGGCGCGGCAATCCTGCTCGTGGCGGCCTTTGGGGCATGCGTTGCTTTCGGTGCAGGCGGGAGCTATGGAATACTCCCTTCCTGCATTATCCTTCCGCTCCATGTCCTGCTTTCCTTTGTACAAAGGTATTCCCGTGTCAGAATCCTCTTCCGCCAGAAGGAAGTGTGGTATACGGTGGAGAGCCAGTACCGTATGATTGGGGTGACGGTGCTCCTGATGCTCGCTGTTCTGGCGAAGGTACTGCCGTCCTCACGCTGGCATCTCTATGTTCTCTCTGTCCTGGCGGCCCTCCTTTATATAGTCCGTTTGCTGCGTATGTGGACGGGACGGATTTATCTCCTCGGCAGCTCGAAGGAGAGGGTGTTGCGGGCGCTCATAGAGGGTTCGGTGAGCGAACATGGCCCGCAGCCCAAAAAGGACGGCGCCATCTCGATGCAGAGACTTTTCGAAAAGGTCACCTTGCACATGGAGAAGGAGAGGCCCTATCTCAATGACAGTTTCAGCCTCGAGGACCTCGCCTCGGCTGTGTACACGAACAAAACTTACCTGTCCAAGACCATTAACGTGATGTCGGGAAAGAACTTCCGTCAGTTCATAAACACTTACAGGGTCAGGTATTCGGTGGACCTTCTCGAGAAAAATCCCAGGCTCAGGGTGGAGGAGCTTGCAGCGAAGTCGGGATTCCATTCCTCCGTGACCTTCAACATGGCCTTCAAGTCCAATATGAGTGAAACACCCGGGGAATATTGCCAGCGTTTCAGGTCAAATCTTCTTTGATTCCCTTCCAGCCCGGCGGGGGAGGGATGCTTATGTCCATCTCGGTCTTGCGCACAGGGTGTATGAATCTCAGTTCCCTTGACTGGAGACAGATGCTTCCGTCGGGATTGGAGCGTGGCGCACCGTATTTCAGGTCCCCTTTTATGATGCAGCCTATGCTCGCAAGCTGGCAGCGTATCTGGTGATGCCTGCCCGTCATGAGGTTAATCTCCACGAGGTGGTATCTGTCAGTGCTGTAGAGATAATTGTATTCGAGAACAGCAAGTTTCGCGTCGGGGAATCTTTCGGGACGGGGATTGCATCCCTTGCCGACCACGAAGGTCTTGTTCTTCCTCGTGTCACGGTACAGCCAGCTTTCTATCCTGCCCTTTGCCGGATCCGGGGCCTCGTAGCACAGTGCGCGGTAGGTCTTGTGGATTTCGCCATGACGGAACATGTCTGACAGTCTGCCAAGCGCCTTGTTGGTCTTTGCCATTATGCACAGACCGCTTACCGGCCTGTCCAGCCTGTGCGCCGGAGTGAGAAAAACCCCTCCGGGCTTGGAATCCCGTTCGGCTATAAAGGCTTTGTAGGCATCGGCAAGGCACTCGTCTCCGGTAATGTCAGTCTGCACTATCTCTCGGGCCATCTTGTTGACTATGAAGAGATGGTTGTCCTCGTAGACTATCCTGCTTTCGAGGTCTTGGTATTCTTCCGGGCTAAGTTTTCTGTATAACATGTGTGCAAAGATATGACAAAAGCAGTTTAAGAAACAGCTCTTAATGCCATTTTGGCAGAAAATGCGAGTGGCAAAGCTTTTGATTGTCCAGTGGCGTCTCCGCGGAATGCGGGGGCAGTAATGAGAAACGAAAATACAGAAATACATTATGGGAAAAATTATCGGAATCGACTTAGGTACCACAAACTCTTGTGTGGCCGTAATGGAAGGCAACCAGCCTACGGTAATTATCAACGATGAGGGGTCTCGCACGACTCCTTCAATCGTGGCGTTCACTGACAACGGCGAGCGTAAGGTCGGAAATCCTGCGAAGCGTCAGGCAATCACCAATCCTAAGAACACCGTTTTCTCCATCAAGAGGTTCATGGGCGAGACCTATGACCAGGTTGGAAGGGAGATAGACCGTGTGCCCTATAACGTGGTGCGCGGAGAAAACAACACACCCCGTGTGGATATCAACGGACGTATGTATTCACCCCAGGAGATTTCAGCCGTCATTCTTCAGAAGATGAAGAAGACAGTCGAGGACTATCTCCGTCAGGAGGTTACAGAGGCCGTGATTACAGTGCCCGCATACTTCTCCGACTCCCAGCGTCAGGCGACGAAGGAGGCCGGAAAGATTGCCGGACTCGATGTGAAGCGTATCATCAACGAGCCTACCGCAGCGGCTCTTGCCTACGGTCTTGACAAGAAGGACAAGAATATGAAGGTTGCCGTGTACGACCTTGGAGGCGGAACCTTCGATATATCCATACTTGAACTCGGTGACGGCGTGTTCGAGGTGAAGTCCACGAACGGCGATACCCATCTGGGAGGCGACGATTTCGACCAGGCCATCATTGACTGGTTGGCTTCAGAGTTCGCCGCAGACAATGCCGGAATAGACCTCAAGAAGGACCCTATGGCCCTCCAGAGGCTCAAGGAAGCTGCCGAGAAGGCGAAGATAGAATTGTCAAACGCTTCCAGCGCGGAAGTCAACCTGCCTTATATCACGGCTCTTGACGGAGTGCCCAAGCATCTCGTGAAGACCCTTAGCAGGTCCAAGTTCGAGGCTCTGTGCGATGACCTCTTCAACCGTTCAATCGAACCTTGCCGCAAGGCCCTCATGGATGCCCACCTGAATGCATCCGATATAGACGAGGTTCTGCTCGTGGGTGGTTCTACCCGTATCCCCAAGGTTCAGGAACTCGTAAAGAATTTCTTCGGCAAGGAGCCCAACAAGAGCGTGAACCCCGACGAGGTCGTGGCAATCGGAGCGGCCATTCAGGGCGGTGTGCTCGCCGGAGACGTGAAAGATGTGCTTCTGCTGGATGTTACCCCGCTTTCACTCGGAATCGAGACCCTCGGAGGAGTGATGACGAAGCTGATTGAGGCCAACACCACCATTCCTGTGCACAAGGATCAGGTATTCTCCACCGCAGCGGACAACCAGCCTTCAGTTGAGGTGCGCGTCCTTCAGGGAGAGCGTCCCATGGCCAGGGATAACAAGCAGATAGGTGTCTTCCACCTCGACGGCATCGCGCCTGCACCCCGTGGAGTTCCCCAGATAGAGGTGTCTTTCGACATAGACACCAACGGTATTCTGAGCGTGTCGGCAAAGGACAAGTCCACAGGCAAGGAGCAGCATATCAGAATCGAGGCTTCAAGCGGCTTGAGCGAGGCTGAAATCCAGAGGATGCGTGACGAGGCCAAGGCCAATGAGGCTGCCGACAGGGCCGAGAAGGAGAGGGTTGACAAACTGAACAACGCCGACGCCATGGTGTTCCAGACCGAGAAGAACCTCAAGGACTATGGCGACAAGATTCCGGCCGGGAAGAGGGGTGCCATCGAGTCTGCCTGCTCAAATCTCAAGAAGGCGGTCGAGGAGAAGAACGTCGCTGACATAGACAGGTATATGCCTGAACTTGAGTCAGCATGGCACGCGGCTTCCGAAGATATGGCCAAGGCGAGTCAGCAGGGACCACAGGGACCTCAGAATCCCCAGGGACCGGAGAACCCGCAAGGCCCTCAGAATCCTCAGGGCGGGGCACAGCCTGACTATGGCAACTGATATTGTCAAGCAAAGATTTAAAGAAGTTTTATAGCGACAAGGGAGGCGGGTGAGCCAAAATTTGGTCACCCGCCTCCCGTCTTTCTTCTGAAGACAGGGCCCGTCCCAAGCCCCTGCACCTCCTGCCAGGGGGATTTCTCTCCTGTGCCCAATTATTTTTCGAGAGGGCGCTCCCTTAGTGAGCATTTGACCCGGCCTCTTGCCGGATACTGTCTTCGGGCAGTTTCGTCTTCCACACGCAGCGTAGTGAAGTCCCGGAATCTTTATTTTCGAGAAGTGCCATTGCATTTCAAGAATAAATTTCTACCTTTGTGCGCCGATAAGAAAAGGAGGTGATTAAGCATGATTATCGTACCAGTTAAAGAAGGAGAGAACATCGAACGCGCGTTGAAGAAATTCAAGAGAAAGTTCGAGAAGACCGGGGCTATCCGCGAGCTTCGCGCCCGCAAAAACTTTGAGAAGCCCTCGGCAAAGCGCCGTGTAGCCAAGATGAAGGCTATCTACGTGCAGCAGCTCCGCCTTAGGGACGAGCAGTAATTGCGGTCACATAGAGATATTCCGGACCGGTACGCCAATGACGCGCCGGTCCTTTTGTCGTTTCACGCATTTGACTCTCACGGCTCCCTCAATTCCCCCTTTCATTCTTCCCTCCATGTTCGTAAATTGCCCGGGTTGCGCGCAGACGCCAGGAAGAACAGGCGGCCGTGGCAGCGCCAGATAGAAGTTACAAACGTAATAAAGAATCTGAATATGCTTGAAAAAGGAACAAAGGCTCCGGATTTCACCGGATTCGACGAAAACGGAAGGCAGGTCAGCCTGTCTGACTTCGCAGGAAAGAAACTCGTGCTCTATTTCTACCCCAAGGACAGCACTCCGGGATGCACCGCCGAAGCTTGTAATCTGAGGGACAATTATGAAAGATTCCTCTCCGGGGGCTACGAAATACTCGGGGTCAGCAAGGACTCCCAGGCTTCCCACAGGAAGTTCATAGAAAAGTATTCCCTGCCCTTCCATCTTATCTCGGACACAGACTGCACCATACTCAAGGCCTACGAAGCCTGGGGTCCGAAAAAGTTTATGGGCAAGGAAACGATAGGGACCTTGCGCACCACATACGTGATAGACGGCGACGGAACCATCATCGAGTCCATTGGCAAGGTGGACACGAAGAACCACAGCGACCAGCTGCTCTGAGTCCTTCGTCGGAAGTATCTGCCGCGCGGGGCTGAAAAAGGGGAGAGGGGCGACCAGAAGCGAATCCTGGCCGGCCCCTCTCTCAAATTTGTCGAATAGTTGTTCGTCCAAAATCGGACTATTTCTTTAATTCAAGAGTTTTTGATGCCGCTCTTGACGTGTCGGGTGATGCTACCTTCACCTTAGTCTCTTTGGCAGCCTTCATCTCCATAGACTTGGTGCTCATCTCCTGCTTGCTGAGTTTGGAGATAGCGGGACGCATGCCTGATGAAGTGGCTGAAGCAGAGTAGAGGCTGATGGTATTGATAGTACCTGTCCATGTACCGCTCCATGTATAACCAAGATCGTCCTTGCAGGCGAATTCGAGCGTATGGGTTCCGTCACCGTTATTGGTGAATTCTATATCACCCTCCAGGGCAGGAGCCTGGTTGGCCACGGAACCACTCTCATCATATTGAATGTACCAGCTTCCAGCGTAACCCAGATAGGTATAACCATATAGATACTCTCCTATTGCAGGGGTGGTAGTTGTGCTTGCAGTATAGGTTTCCGTAGGAATGGTATCTCCCGATGTTGAGTTGAAGTCTAAAATCAAACCGTCTCCGGCTCCACTTCCCGGATCCAGATACATATACCAGTTCTTTCCTCCGTTGCCGTACCAATCACCAAAGTCATACGCTGTCGCAACTGCTCCTACAAGGTCAAGGGTATAATCGCCCGTGAGGCTTGAATCAGGTCCGGGCATACCATCCACGACAAGATATCCCGAGTAAGTACATTTTACGGTAGCATCAGTATCGGTCGTGAACTCGCAGCTTATGTCATAGTAGTCATCTTGTGAACCTGCGACAATAGTCATGGTACCTGACATTATATTGCCGTTGGTATAATCACTCGAGGTTTCGTAGTTGTATGCATAGCTGTAGTAGTACGGATATATGGAGTATGCCTGGCCGCTATAGTTCACTTCATACGTGCCCGGAGTGATTTTTCCGTTCTCATCATAAGGCATGTAAGTATCCAAAGTCACGTAAGTTCCCGGAGGGTACAGGTAAGTGCCGTCATAATCCATATCCGTAAACATGACGTCTACATTCATGACATTTCCGGAGTGTGAGTAATAAGTTGCAGTGGCGGTAGTTGCCGTGAATTCCGTATCTGTCATACTAAAGCTCTTCACGACTGCAGGGCCGTTGTAGTAAACGCGGTGAGATGCTCCGTCTTCGTCGGTCACCACACCTTCAATGGTGTAAGTATCTCCATCAGCACTCACATTTATGTAACCGTCGGTGAGGTAAGACTCAGTGTAACCGGAGCTGCCCTGTTCAAGGTATCTCGAATAATAGCCGGAGAATACCATATTTCCGCTGAAGCCCGCGGTGTAGGTGTAAGTTCCGGTGGGAAGGGTCATTCCGGGAGCTTCCTCCACTAAAAGGGCGAAATTGTAGTAATGTCCGCCTACCTGAGTAGATCCGTCATCAAATCCTATATCGGACAGCCATATATAGTAAAGATCCTCATAGTTGTAGCCATATTCCTCGTAGAGATAACCGACAAAATCCTCGAGAGTATGCTCGTAGTCGTAATGAACTTCAACAGCCTCCTGAGCCACTGTCAGAGTTGCATCCTCCGCACCGGGATAGGAAACAGTAATGGTGGCAGTTCGCGAGCTGGTCACGGAGTTGGCTTCGACTGTGAAATCGATGGTAGAATCAGTAATATCGACATCCGTAATCCAGGCCACACTTCCCAAATCAACGGAAACACTCGCTCCATCAACTGGATTTTCAACCTGATAAGCAACCGAAACAGCCCCTCCGTCTGCAGGAACAGTAAGAGTCGTCTGACTCAGGGTAAGAACCGGACTACCGGCAGTGGGCTCTTCCTTCTTGCAGGCACTCAGCACAAGCAGTGCGGACAGCCCGAGAATTGAATAAAATTTCAGATTCTTCATAGGAAAACGATTTTTAAGATTTGTACTCGCTGCAAGAAATTAATTTTTTTCTTTAAAATCAAATTTTTTGCTGTAGAATTAACGAAAAACAACACACACGCTGACTATGTTACTCAAAAATTTTAATTTGTTAAATGGCTTACATCTAATTAGTTACACCTCGTCCGAACGGTGCGAATCAAAACTCTGATAAAACTTGAATTTTAAAAACAGGAACTTATAATTTGAAACTTGAGTTCCCTGAAAGACTTAAGAAAGGCTTGTCAGGCACCCGACATTAATTCCGCCAGCGGGTATCTTTGGGTATAATTGACATTTTTGCTTGGTGACAATGACAAAAGTGGTTGGTGGAATGCAGCTGCATTCTACTAACCGCTATGCTTTTAGGGCAACGTTGGGGCCTCCTTATTTTCGTCTATCACTCATTAGATGAAAGTAGTTGCGTCTAATTTTCATATAGTGCAGAACTTTAACAAGTTATACCGATTCTACCAACCGTTTTTGTCAATTATAGCGGTATTTTGGGGATGCCTTTGAATACAGGAAGACAATGAAAAAGGGCAACCCGTTCTGTCAGATTGACATTAGGATTGCCCGCAGGAATGTTATTTAAACAGTTCTCTTGCAGATTCGTTTGCCGGATTGCTAACTGGTTTGTGCCGTTTGAGTCACAACAGCTGCAGCGTTACCCTGACTATCCACGGCAACTACGGCGATAGTGTAATCCGTGCCGGAAGTCAGCTCTGAAGCGGTAAACGAGTTCGTACCTATTGAACATACATTCGAGACTGCATCGGCCATGGAGAAATTGGGGAATCCCATTTCAATCTGCATATTGTATTCATACAGTATGTCTGCTTCTACCTCACTCTTCGCGGTGTCGTCAGTGTATTCCGAAGTGGGCAGGACAACCACACCATAATAGGTGCTTTCGTGACCGCTTGAAGGAGTTACCGTGAAACCTATTGTGGTCGAAGACACGCTGGTTACGCTGATATTGGCCTCGAAGTCCTGGGGCAGGGTTCCCTGTGAGCTGGTGAAGATAACCAATTCACAATCACTTGTGATACCTACTCCGCGAGTATAACCGAAAGCAAAGAAATAATATTTTGTGTCCTTCACCAGGCTGAAACCGGTCACTGCGAGTTCTCCTTGGTAAAGCAGGCCTATTCCTGCATCATACCAGGAACCGTAACCGCTTATGTAGCTTTCTGCGATTGCATTGGGATCGCTCCCGTCCAAACCGGGATAAGCGGAGGCCGCCTGGCAAAGGGAAATATATTCCGCATCTGGATCGGAAGGCACAGTCCTCAGATCAACCGATGTTTCAGTAAGGTTAGAGTAGGATAATGTGAATGTAAGTTTGTTGGGGTCCGCTTCAGTGGAGAATTCCACGTAGCCGGGCTGCGTAGTAGCCGTGCCGTCAGACGAGAGTCCGAGTGCCACAAGCAGATAATCGGTATCCTCGTCCAGGCCGTCAATTGTTCCGGAATTGACTCCGCTCTGAAGCACCTGAGCCAGGTAGTCTTCCAGGGCTGAGCCGTTTTCTGTAGCTTCCAGAGTGACTTGTTCTGTAACTGCGTCAATTAATCCCTGCTCGTCTGCGCTTCCATAAACATTCTTTTCAAGCACAGTAACGTAGTAATCGACGGTACTTAGTGAAGGTGCTACCGTATAGGATACTGAGGTCTGGGTAACGGATGTGATGACAAGGTCGAAAGTGCAGGAGGAACTGTCAGTACCGCTACTATTCCCCGAATCATCAACATTTTCCGGATCATCGGTGTTTGCATCCGGATCATCGGTAGTCCCGTTTTCCTTTTCGCAGGAAAGTAATCCAAAAACCAAAGCGAAGGCTGCGAACAGTGCCTTACTCTTAATACTTAATGCTTTCATATTTATTTGCTACTTTTTATGAAAATCCCCAACAACGCAATTTCAGTCTCATCGGAAGAAATTGTTTCCGCTTCCTGAAAACAAGACACTGCCACGCTTGAAGCTCACGAGGCAGTCAGAATACAAGTGTCTTGTTCGCTTGATCAATAAACACTTCATTTGCGCTCATTTCATTGCAGTCGCAAGTGTAAAGGATTTTCAAAAGAAAAACAAGAAATTCAGTAAAATATTTCTTGTGATTCTTGGGAGTGACGAAGTCAGGGGGTGGCTTTTGAATACCGGAAGACAACGAAAAAGGGCAACCCGTTCTGTCAGGTTGACATTCGGGTTGCCCGCAGGAATGTTATTTAAAACAGTATCTCTGCAGATTCGTTTGCCGGATTGCTAACTGGTTTGTGCCGTTTGAGTCACAACAGCTGCAGCGTTACCCTGACTATCCACGGCAACTACGGCGATAGTGTAATCCGTGCCGGAAGTCAGCTCTGAAGCGGTAAACGAGTTCGTACCTATTGAACATACATTCGAGACTGCATCGGCCATGGAGAAATTGGGGAATCCCATTTCAATCTGCATATTGTATTCATACAGTATGTCTGCTTCTACCTCACTCTTCGCGGTGTCGTCAGTGTATTCCGAAGTGGGCAGGACAACCACACCATAATAGGTGCTTTCGTGACCGCTTGAAGGAGTTACCGTGAAACCTATTGTGGTCGAAGACACGCTGGTTACGCTGATATTGGCCTCGAAGTCCTGGGGCAGGGTTCCCTGTGAGCTGGTGAAGATAACCAATTCACAATCACTTGTGATACCTACTCCGCGAGTATAACCGAAAGCAAAGAAATAATATTTTGTGTCCTTCACCAGGCTGAAACCGGTCACTGCGAGTTCTCCTTGGTAAAGCAGGCCTATTCCTGCATCATACCAGGAACCGTAACCGCTTATGTAGCTTTCTGCGATTGCATTGGGATCGCTCCCGTCCAAACCGGGATAAGCGGAGGCCGCCTGGCAAAGGGAAATATATTCCGCATCTGGATCGGAAGGCACAGTCCTCAGATCAACCGATGTTTCAGTAAGGTTAGAGTAGGATAATGTGAATGTAAGTTTGTTGGGGTCCGCTTCAGTGGAGAATTCCACGTAGCCGGGCTGCGTAGTAGCCGTGCCGTCAGACGAGAGTCCGAGTGCCACAAGCAGATAATCGGTATCCTCGTCCAGGCCGTCAATTGTTCCGGAATTGACTCCGCTCTGAAGCACCTGAGCCAGGTAGTCTTCCAGGGCTGAGCCGTTTTCTGTAGCTTCCAGAGTGACTTGTTCTGTAACTGCGTCAATTAATCCCTGCTCGTCTGCGCTTCCATAAACATTCTTTTCAAGCACAGTAACGTAGTAATCGACGGTACTTAGTGAAGGTGCTACCGTATAGGATACTGAGGTCTGGGTAACGGATGTGATGACAAGGTCGAAAGTGCAGGAGGAACTGTCAGTACCGCTACTATTCCCCGAATCATCAACATTTTCCGGATCATCGGTGTTTGCATCCGGATCATCGGTAGTCCCGTTTTCCTTTTCGCAGGAAAGTAATCCAAAAACCAAAGCGAAGGCTGCGAACAGTGCCTTACTCTTAATACTTAATCCTTTCATATTAATTTGCATGAAAATCCCCAACAACGCAAGTCCTGCCTCATCGGCGGCGACTCAAAAGCGACTCGCCCTCTGAGAACAAGACACTGCCAAAATTCACGAGGCAGTCAAAATACTGATGCTCTATTTGGCCAATCACTAAACCCGCCATTTTGTAGTCACATCATCGCGACCGCGAGTATAAAAAATTTCAAAAAAAAAAAACAACAGGTTCTGTAAAAATATTTGTTGGATCTTCAACGCTTTAGCCTGAGCAATAGTCAGGCAATTTTCTATTATGGCTTTGTCTTGAAGAAAAACGTTTGATACTTATAGTGCAGGTAAATTTGTATGCTTTGTGTTTCCAATACTCCGGAAATTTTCCGGTTGTTTGTAAAACCTTCTCGCCCCCTGTCAGGGAGATCTTGCCCCTATGCCCGATTTTCTCGAGGCTCGGACGGTCCCCTGCGGGACTTTTGAGTCGTTTTTTGTGGGGGTATTTGAACAAGGCAACACAATTCGCCGCGCCGACTGAAAGTTCTACAGGTTTATCCGTAAGCTCCGCCCGACAGCAATAAACCCAATCGGCCAATAGAGGCTGATTACTTCCGGTTTTGGTATAATATACAGACAAACAGCACTTTGTAAATTTATTTTCTGATGGACGCTATTGGAAAATCAGAGTATAAAGGTCTGGCACCTGTAGTTTGCCGAAGGCTTGCCTTGCAACGACTTGTTTTCAATCATTACAAGCAAGACCATGAAATAGGGTATCCTGACGCCGATTTGGGATAAAAGGAGAGAGGGTGGGCAAAAGTTACTTTTACTTCGCCCGCCCTCTGCTTCAATCAGGGTTATGTGTCCGAAATCGGACTATTTCTTTAATTCAAGAGGTTTTGACATTGCATTGACTCTCGACTCGTTGGGTGACACTACATTAAACTTGGCCTCTTTTCGGGCAGCCTTCCTCTCCGTAGCCTTGGAGGACTTCTGAGCCTTGAACATGGAGCTTGCAGAAGGCTTGACCGATGAAACGGAAGAAGAGGAAGACATAGTACCGGAGATAGGACCTTCCCACACTCCCTTCCATGTATGGGGAACACCGGCGTCGTCGGTGCATTCGAACTCAAGTTTATAAGTTCCGTCTCCATTATTGGTGACAGTTATATAACCTCCTCCGGCAGGAGCTGAGTTGCGGTCATTGCCATACTCGTCAACGTCGTAGTACCAGGTACCCGATTGATAGAACTCACCTACCACCGGATAGTCCCAGAATGAAGAGGATGCAGTATAGGTTCCGGAAGGAATACCTTCCTCCGCACTGTTCGGATCCGTGTTAAGGTCTATAATCAAACCTTCTCCGGCTCCATTTGGCTCAATGTTTATATACCAGTTGCTTCCTCCGTTGCGGAAGTAATCCCCGAAGTTGGATGCATACGCAGTTACGTCGCTGCCTATATTGACTTCAACGTTTTCCTTAAGGGTTGAGTACCAAGGCATATCCACTTCCAGCGCTCCTGAGTAGGTACATTTCACCGAAGCACCGGTATAGGTCCCGAAGTCGCATGCTACGTTGTAGGTGCCATCATTGTTTTCGGTAACAGTCATAGTACCGGAGGTGATATCGTCATATTGATAATCATAATATGATTCCATGTACATATAATAACTGTAATCGCCTATACCTATAGTCATATTTTCGTAAGTATTGCTTACCGTATATGTCCCTGCAGTGAATTTCCCGTTCACGTCGTAGGGCATGTAAGTGTCTACAACTACGACGTTTCCGGGGGGTTCAGTGTAGCCATAGCCATAATAATACATATCCGTGAGCAAAAATTCTACAAGCATATATTCCTGGTTGTAGTCTTCGACATAAGACGGCGCAGCCGTGGTTGCCACGAAGTCTGCATCGGGCATACTGTTGTCCTCAAGTTCTGCAGGGCCGCAGTAATAGACGTAATGGACCTCTCCGTTATAGTCTGTCACCGTACCCTCAATCGTGTAAGTATCTCCATCGGCACTCACGGTTATAGAACCGCCGGTGAGGTAAACTTCATCGTAATAGCTGTCATACTGGACTACATATCTCGAATAAGGATAGAATGTCATATCTTCGGAGCCTGTAGAGTAGGTGTAGGTTCCGGTGGGAAGGGGCGGGCCGCCAGCTCCATCCACGAAAAGGTAGAAATTGTAGTAATGTCCGCCGGTCTGCGCATATCCGCTATCATCAAATCCTATATCGGACAGCCATATATAGAACAGGTCCTCTCCGTTCAGTCCATACAAAGGATTATAGGAGCCGCTAAAACAGTTCAGTTCATATTCGTGGTCATAATCAACTGTAACAGCTTCCTGAACCACTGTCAGAGTAGCATCCTCCGCACCGGGATAGGAAACAGTAAGAGTGGCAGTTCTTGAGTCGCTCTCAGAGTTGGCTTCGACTGTAAAGTCAATGGTGGACTCAGTAACATCGACATCCGTAATCCAGGTTACATCCCCTGAATCGACGGTAACACTTGCTCCATCAACGGGATTGCTCACCTGATAAGCAACAGAAGCCACCCCTCCCTCTGCTGAAACAGTCAGAGTAGTCTGACTCAGGGTGAGAACCGGACTTTCACCTCCTGTGCCCGGATCTTCGGTGATCTCTTCCTTCTTGCAGGCACCCAGCACAAGCAGTGCGGACAGCCCGAGAATCGAATAGAATTTCAGATTTTTCATAGAAACACTTTTTAAATGGTATAACCAAACAATAATTAAAAAATTACTTATAAATTCAAACATTATTGCAGTGCCGACCGCAAAATCATTAAGCTTGGCATAATCGCCAAAAACGTTGACATTATTGATGTTAGAATCGTTAAACAAATCTGTCGGCGCACAAAATAGGTATTACAAATTAAATATCCAACTTTTCTTAAGATTCTTTATTACTTTTTAGCAGGCACTTTTGAAGCCTCTTGGAAGATTAATCTGCCTGCTTTGTTTTTATTTTACGACTTTTACGCCGCTTCAATAAGTCCGTTTGGAGAAAACTGCGAAAAGGGCAGAGTCGGGTCATTGCAAAAAGGTAATGTACATGTTACCATGCGCCGATACAAACGGACAAGGCTATAGGTCTTTTGAAATTCGACAAATAGCCTTGATCTGATTTGTGAGAAGTGTTAAACGAAAATCCGACAACCCCGCCGATACTTCTTCCACTATTTTTCCGACAAGTCGAAATTCATCATACGGAATTTCTTATCTTTTTTATGTTGCGGTTCATTAAATGTCTGCCTAAATTCTTATATAGAAATGCTTTAAGTGCTGACATTT